>CAMWWJ010000077.1 GCA_947177925.1 uncultured Lachnospiraceae bacterium | reverse complement strand
TAGTACCGCTGCGTCTTTGCAGAGCGAAAGCGTGCCCATAAGACTATCCTATGCCCTGCTGGCTCCCACGTCCTCATAGTCAAATCCTTTCCCTCTGAAAAAACATCCTTAACTGTTATAAATGCGTAAAAAAGTTTCCAGTAATTAGTTGACATAAAGTAAATTATCCATTATAATGAACTTAGCCTGTGGGCAAAAGAATGCTGTATTATGGCAGGATACGGATATTTGCCTGCATGGAGAATTGGATAGGGGGAAACACATATGAAGTGTCCGTTTTGTGGCCATGAAAATACAAGAGTAATTGACTCGAGGCCGGCTGAAGAAAACAATTCCATTAGGAGACGTCGGATTTGTGACGAATGTGACAAGAGATTTACCACTTATGAGAAGGTGGAGACCATACCTCTGATTATCATTAAAAAGGATAATAATAGAGAAACCTATGACCGTTCCAAAATTGAGGCAGGAGTGTTAAGAGCCTGTCATAAACGTCCAATCAGTGCCAATCAGATCAACCAGTTGGTGGACGAAGTAGAAACTGAAATCTTTAATATGGAAGAAAAAGAAATTTCCAGTACCGTTATCGGTGAGCTGGTTATGAATAAATTAAAGGATCTGGAAGCAGTTGCCTATGTAAGATTTGCTTCCGTTTACCGTGAATTTAAGGATATAAATACTTTTATGGATGAGCTTAAAAGTGTTCTTGACAGATAAGCAGATCCCCTTCTCTTTACTCACTGATGAAAAGTGGTGAAAGAGGAGGGGCATTCTTTTACTTACCTATAAGAAACCGGACAGGCTTTGCTATCACACAGAGCAGAGGTGCAGAAAATGGAGGAAATTTAAATAATATGATGCAGCAATATAAAGATATTATTTCTACAGTAGATATTCAGATTCAAGAGACGGACCGACAGTCTGCGAACCACTATTATAAAACAGCTTCCCTGCTAAGGAGCATTACTGGGATGTTTGTTATCTTTGCCATTGTGTCCCTTGTATTTCATTTGAAGATGCAGGATGCTGCATATGTATTGATGATGATATCATTTCTTTTATTTATCTGGTATAGAAAAACGAATTCTGCCAAAATCCGAAATATACTTTTAAAGGACTGTGATCCTGTAAGAATGCTGTCTTTTCATACAGCTTTGATATCCAACAGCAGCCGGAATAAAGTCTGGAAGCTGCATTTTTACAATACATGCAGCGCTTTGTATTATGCGGGAAGATTTGATGATGCAAAAAAAGTACTTGCCTTGTTTTCAAAATACTGTTCGGATAATGCCAGCCGCTTTAGTTATGAGCTTCTTTGGGCGAAACTTTCCTATTATGAAAAAGATGAAGCTGCCTTATCTGCCCATTGTAAACGGTTGGAGGAATTGGCAAAAATGGTTCATCCAACAGGAGCCTTCCGTTCTCTTTATACAGAAGCAATGACATACCCGGTATTGCTGCAATTGGAAAATGCCAGAGAGTATCAGAAGATTTATGATATATTTCAACAAGGGTACACTTCCTATTATGATTCTATGCTTTCAGAAGTGAAAGCAAATTATATGATGTATCAGATAGCTATGGCAATGGGAGATGCGCAGACTGCAAAACAGCATGGGGATTTTGTACTGAAAAATGGCGGTTCACTTTGGTACCGGAAGGCGGTAGAAAGAAACGGTTGAAATAATGATAGCATGAAATGGTTGGATTTAAAGTTTCAAACCTGTGTCTGCCGCTAAAAAACACCTTGCAATTCCTCCAACTGTTTTTTATACTAGAACCATGAGCATATTAAAGCAATTTTATCCAGACAATTACATAGACTCCACTTACCAGATTGATTTTGAACAGCTAAAAAGGCAGGGAATCCGGGGAGTCATATTTGATATAGACAATACATTGGTGCCACATGGCGCTCCTGCTGATGAAAGAAGCAGGGCATTGTTTTTGCGGCTTCATAAGCTGGGAATACAGACTATGCTGTTGTCGAATAATAAGGAGCCAAGAGTAAAATCTTTTGCAAAGCAGGTTCATACAAGTTATATTTATAAAGCGGGAAAGCCCGCCGTAAAAAATTACCGAAAAGCAATGGAGCTGATGGGGACAGATAAGAAAACTACTCTGTTTGTGGGTGATCAGCTTTTTACGGACGTATGGGGAGCCCAAAGAGCCGGAATTACCACTTATCTGGTAAAACCCATCCATCCAAAGGAGGAAATCCAGATTGTACTCAAACGGCGGTTGGAATGGATTGTGCTTTACTTCTATAAAAAGGACCTCAATAAAAAGAAAAAGCGGAAAGGCGGGCTGAAATGAAAATCAACGGGAAAACACGGACCTGCGGTTTAATGGGAAATCCGGTGGAGCACACGTTGTCGCCGGTCATACATAATCATCTGGCAGAGAGGGAAAACAGAAATCTGGTCTATGTGCCATTTCTGGTGGAACAGGACAGAATCAGAGAAGCGGTAGAAGGAGCCTATGCCCTGCACATACACGGACTGAATGTAACGGTTCCCCATAAAAGCGCAGTCATTCCTTATCTAAAGGAAATTGACAAGCTGGCTGAGAATATCGGAGCTGTGAATACTCTTGTAAAGACGGAAAACGGCTATAAAGGGTACAATACCGACATGCCGGGACTGCTCCGGGCAATGGAGACGGAAAACTATGCCATGAGGGGAGAGTCGGTAATTCTTCTTGGAGCAGGAGGAGCAGCAAGGGCGGTTGCCATGCTTTGTATGGAACAGGGGGCAAAAGAAATATATCTACTGAACCGTTCCATGGAAAAAGCAATGGCAGTAGCAAAAGAGGTAAATGGGATTTATAAGGAGAATAAAATAATTCCCATGGCATTATCTGACCACGGGAAACTTCCTGACAAAAAGTATCTGGCGATTCAGGCAACCAGCGTGGGACTTTATCCTCATGTGGAGGATGTGGTTATTTCGGAAGAAGAGTTTTATGATAAAATAGAAACAGCAGTGGATTTGATTTATAATCCTTATGAGACAAAGTTCATGTCCATGGTAAAGGCTCACGGCGGCAGGGCCATGAACGGGCTGAAGATGCTTTTGTTTCAGGGAATCATTGCTTACGAATTGTGGAATGATGTAACAGTTTCAGAGGAAACGGCAGAAGAAATACTGAAAAAGATGAAGGAAGAATTGAACATTCATGAGTAACGTAATTTTAATCGGTTTTATGGGATGCGGTAAAAGCACAATTGGAAAAAGGCTTTCCTATGTGTTGAGGAAGCCCTTTCTGGATACGGACAGGATGATAGAAAAAAAAGAGGATATGACCATATCGGAGCTTTTTGACAGGAAAGGGGAAGAATATTTCCGGGACATGGAAACTGCCTGCATAAAAGAGCTGATGGAAGAAAGCGGAGAATATGTCATAGCAGTAGGAGGCGGTATTGTGCTCCGGGAAGAAAACAGGAGGCTGTTAAAGAAGCTTGGAAAGGTGATTTATCTGCGGGCTGATGCAGACACTATTTATGAAAGACTGAAAAAGGACAATACCAGGCCGCTTCTTCAGGGGGACAATCCCAGAGAAAAAATAAGAACTATGATGGCTCAGCGTTGGGATATTTATGAGGAGGCTTCCCAGTTCGTAGTGGATGTGGACGGAAAGGAATTTGAAGATATCTTAAAGGAGATAGGAGAAAAGATTTTATGAAAATATTAGTGATCAATGGTCCTAATCTGAACTTTTTAGGAATCCGTGAAAAGGGAATTTACGGCGATACCAATTATGACGGGCTTCTTGACATGATTGCCAAAAAAGGAGAAGAGGAGCAGTGCCAGATAGAAGTGTTTCAAAGCAACCATGAGGGCGCCATTATCGACAGGCTTCAGGATGCCTATTTTGACGGTACGGAGGGAATCGTAATCAATCCGGGAGCATTTACCCATTACAGCTATGCCATACGGGATGCCCTTGCCAGCATAACCACTGTTCCAAAGGTGGAAATTCATATCTCGGATATAACCAAAAGAGAGGAATTCCGGAAAAATTCCGTAACGAAAGATGCTTGTGATCATCAGATTTATGGCATGGGTTTGGAAGGATATTTACATGCCATCGACTATTTGATAAAAAAATAGTTGAAAATTGCTTATTTTTATTATAAACTAGAAAAGAATTATAACGAGGAATATTAGGAGGAATAGATTATGATTTCAGCTGGTGATTTCAGAAATGGTATTACCATCGAATATGATGGCAATATTTTCCAAATCATTGAATTTCAACATGTAAAACCAGGTAAAGGTGCTGCATTCGTCCGTACAAAGCTTAAAAACATCAAAAGCGGCGGTGTAGTGGAAAAGACCTTCAGACCAACAGAAAAATGTCCACAGGCGCGTATTGATAGAAAAGAAATGCAATATTTATATTCTGATGGCGATTTATTTAATTTTATGGACACAGAAAGCTTTGAACAGATTGCACTGAATAAAGAAGCAATCGGAGATGCCTTAAAGTTCGTAAAAGAAAATGAAATGGTAAAAGTATGTTCCCATAACGGAAGTGTATTTGCCATTGAGCCTCCTCTTTTTGTAGAGTTGGAAATTACGGAAACAGAGCCGGGCTTTAAAGGAGACACGGCTACGGGAGCTACAAAGCCGGCAGTTGTTGAAACCGGTGCAACCGTTTATGTTCCGTTATTCGTAGAGCAGAATGATGTAATCAAGATCGATACAAGAACCGGAGAATATTTATCAAGAGTTTAAGGCTCCGGACAGCATTTCATATCAAAAAGGCTGCAAGACAATAGGACATGCTTCTATTGTCTTTTCTTTTTTCAAAAACCTTACCGGATCAAGGCACTCTCTCGCCAGTTTCACAAGCAATCGGTAAAAGTTTAAAAGAAAAGAGGAACCTTTATGAGCTTTTATGAATTTAAAAAGGAAATAGAAAAAGAAATGCGTGCTTATATGAATGGGAAAGTGGAAATTCATACAAGCACCGTACAAAAGAATAACGGTGTGAAAATGGAAGGACTGGTTATTCGGGAAAACGGAGAACGGATTGCGCCCACCATTTATTTAAACTGTTTTTATGAACGTTTTCTTCAGGGAATGGAGATGGAAGACGTAGTAAAAGAAATTTATACCATATACCAAAGCTGTAAGAACCATCCGTTAGAGGATGCGGATTTTTTTACGGATTATGAGCAGGTAAAGAACCGGGTAGTATATAAATTGATCCATAGGGAGAGAAATCGGGAACTGCTGGAGGATGTGCCGCATATTCCATATCTGGATCTTGCCATTGTATTTTATTGCATTGTTTTCAGGCAGGAATATGGAAATGCTACCATTTTGATCCATCAGGAACATATGCGGATGTGGAATGTGACCGAAGAGGAGCTTTATGAATGTGCCTCCAGGAATACTCCTGTTCTTTTACCCTATTTTATAAAACCGGTGGAAGAGATTATGGAAGAGCAATTTGAAAGATTCGAGCAAAAAGCGCCCCTGCAGGCTAAAGAGCATGTGCGGGAAATGATGGATATGGTAAATCCGGCCTCTGAACAGATTTCCATGTATGTGCTGTCCAATCAGGAAAAGTTATATGGGGCGGCGGCAATCTTATATCCGAATTTATTAAAGAATTTTGCCATTGCATGCGGCAGTGACTTTTATATTCTGCCAAGCAGCGTCCATGAAGTGATTCTGGTGCCGGAATATGACACCAGAGATTTGGAAGGCATGTCTGAGATGGTAAAAGAAATCAATGAATTAGAGGTTGCCAGAGAAGAAATCCTTTCGGATCACGCATATTATTATGACAGAGAGGAAGAAAGGGTCGTTATGGAATAGAAATTTCATTTACAAAATTCTCTGCCGCCATTTTGTGCGGCAGAGAATTTTATGATATACTTTTATCGCATTATTTTGGAAGGTTAGGAGAGGACTATGAAAAATCAAGTGAAAGAAGAATATACAACAAAAGAATTATTCAAAAGGTTCCTGCCCTATTACAAACCATACAAAAAGACCTTGTGTCTGGATTTGTTCTGTGCGGCGCTTACCACACTTTGTGAATTGATTCTGCCGCTTCTTATGCGGTACATTACAAATGAGGGAATAAGAAATATAGCGGCTCTTTCCGTCAGGACCATAGTGACTCTGGGGCTGATTTATTTAGGACTTAGAATCGTGGACTGCATTGCTAATTACTATATGGCTGATATGGGCCATGTGATGGGAGCAAAGCTTGAAACAGACATGCGCAGGGAGGCATATAATCACCTGCAGCAATTATCCAATACTTATTACAACAATACAAAAGTAGGACAGATTATGGGACGCATTACAAATGACCTGTTTGATGTGACGGAATTTTCCCATCATTGTCCGGAGGAATTTTTTATTGCGGCTATAAAAACAATTATCGGATTCGCAATTCTGGCCAGAATAAATCTGCTGCTGACAGTTATCATATTTGCCATTGTACCGGTTATGCTGCTTGTGAGCCTTGCTCTGCGCAAGGGAATGAAGGCGGCATTTGCAAAGCAGAGAAAGCAGATTGGGGAGCTGAATGCCAGAATCGAGGACAGCCTTTTGGGCCAAAAGGTTGTGAAAGCATTTGCCAATGAAGAGTTGGAAAAAGAAAAATTTCAAAAGGATAATCAGATATTTTTAGAAACAAAAAAGGAAGGCTACCGCTATATGGCTGCATTTCAGACATCTACCAGGCTGTTTGACGGAATCATGTATCTTGCGGTCCTGGTGGCAGGAGGCATGTTTATGATAAAGGGGCTGATAGATCCGGGAGATTTAGTAGCTTATATGCTTTATGTTACTACATTGATAGCAACTATACGGAAAATCATTGAATTTACGGAGCAGTTTCAGCGCGGTATGACCGGAATCGCCAGATTTCTTGAAATCATGGATGCGGATATAGAGATATTTGATGAGAAGGATGCAAAGGAGTTAAAGACTCCAAAAGGGGATATCCGGTTTGAGGAGGTTACCTTTGAATATCCCGATGATCATAATCAGGTGTTTGCCCACCTGAATCTGTCCATAAAGGCAGGAGAAAAGGTGGCAATTGTAGGCCCTTCCGGAGGCGGAAAAACAACGCTCTGTAACTTGATTCCACGTTTTTATGATGTGACCGAAGGCAGGATTACACTGGATGGAAAGGATATAAAGGGATATACGTTAAAAAGCCTCAGGGAAAATATCGGTATGGTACAGCAGGACGTCTATTTGTTTTCCGGTACGGTTTTTGAAAACATTGTCTATGGGAAAAAGAATGCCACAAGAGAAGAGGTGGAAGAGGCCGCAAAGAGAGCCGGAGCGGACGGATTTATCAGAGAACTTAAGGATGGATATGATACTTATGTGGGAGAGCGGGGAGTAAAGCTTTCCGGAGGACAGAAACAGAGAATCAGCATTGCCCGGGTATTTTTAAAAAATCCTCCTATTATTATTTTAGATGAAGCAACCAGTGCTTTGGACAACGAAAGTGAATTCGAGGTAGCAAGGTCATTAGCCGCCCTTTCGGAAGGAAGGACAACGCTGACCATTGCCCACAGGCTTTCCAGCATCAAAAATTCTGACAGGATTCTGGTATTAACGGATGACGGAATAGCGGAAGAGGGAGATCATGAATCGCTCCTTTCCCAAAAAGGTATATATTACCAGTACTATATGACTGCCAATGAGTTAAAATAGAAGAAAATGAAAAAGTTTACTTGATATGTTGGAAAAAGTGTGCTATGATGACAAGGATGTAACAAATTTGTAACATCTATGTACCCGTAGTTTAACGGATAGAACAGCTGATTCCGGTTCAGCCGATGGGGGTTCGATTCCTCTCGGGTACGTTTTTGGAGCCGGTGTACATACCGGCTTCCATACAGGAAAAGGCGGATAGGCACAAAATATCCGCTTAAATTTTTTAAGGTACTGTTGGAAGGATATTAGAAAGGAACGTTATGAACGAGAACAAACAAAATCAAAATAAACATGGAAACGTTGGGGCTTCAAAAAAGAATCAGTCGGCTGTCAATGATTTTGCAGACCGTTTAAGAGATGATAAAACATTTGCTGCAATCGTAGGCGGAAGTATTTTAGCAGTCATTGTTATTATTGTGCTGATTTTTGTATTTGCCGGCAAGAAAAAGGACGAAACGGGAGAGGGAGGAACTGTTTCGAACAATGGAGTAAGTGCAAATGGGGTAACGGACGCAACTGTTTCCTCAGCAGGTATGCAGGGGGATGCCGGTGCAGCAGCAGAGCCTTCCAATCCTATGGATATCGTAAATAATCTGGTGGATACGTATTTTACTTCTTTAGCAACCGGCGATATTGATACCATTAAGGCAATTAAGAATCATAGTGAAGAAGAAGAATTATTAAAGATACAAAAAAGAAGCGCTTACATTGAAAACTTTGAAAATGCAAATGTATATACCAAGCCAGGTCCTGTTGACAATTCCTATGTTGCATTTGTTTATTATGAAATTAAGTTTAAGGAATTGAGCACACCGGCACCGGGATTGATTACTCTTTATATGAGCACCGGGGAAGACGGAAATCTTTACATTTATGACGGCCAGTTAGACGAGCAGTTAGATGAGTCGGTTATTGATTATATTAAAGAACTGGCAGTGACAGAGGAAATCGAAGCTTTATTTGACAAGGTAAAGGTAAAATACAATGAGGCATTGGATCAGGATCCGGAGTTAAAGACATTTATGGATGGACTTTCCGACAGACTGGAAGCGGAAGTGAAGGCCGAAATGGCACAGAGGCAGGAACAGGCAGAAGGAACACCGGAAGAGAATGGAGAACAGCAGCAGGCAGAATCCACCAGCCAGACATCGGAAACGGTAGTGGCTACAGATACAGTAAATGTCAGAAGTTCCGACAGTGAAAATGCAGACAAGCTGGGCAAGCTGGAAGTGGGCACGAAGGTAACCAGACATGAATCCAAGGAAAACGGATGGAGCCGGATTGATTATAACGGTCAGGAAGCTTATGTAAAAAGCGAATATCTGAAGGTGGATGATGGTACTGTTTTGGAACCAGTTGCTTCAACAGAGAGCAATGCTTCTTCAAGCGGCGAGAAAGTAACCGTAAAAGAAACCGTAAAGGTACGTAAGTCGGCAAGCACAGATGGAGAAGTGTTAAAAACTGCTTATATGGGCGAGACTTTTGAACTTATTATGAAGCAGGCAGATGGCTGGACAAAGGTAAAATACAATGGTCAGACTGCATATATCAAATCAGAATATTTAGAGTAAGCTTCTAAGGGGCAGTGAGAAATCACAGCCCCTTTTTTACAAAATCAGGAGGAAAATGATGATGTTCAAAATAAAAGTAGGCATTATGGGAGCAGGGGCTATTGCCGGAGTCATGGCAGACACTCTTTGTAAGATGGCAAGGGCAGAAGCCTATGCAGTGGCCTCAAGGGATATAAAAAAGGCAGAGCAGTTTGCTAAAGTGCATGGAGTAAAATGTGCATATGGCAGCTATGAAGAATTGTTAAAAGACAAAAAAGTAGACCTTGTATATATTGCAACGCCTCACACATTCCATTATGAGCAGGCAAGAATGTGTATCAATTATGGAAAACCGCTCCTGGTGGAAAAGCCCTTTTGCGTTACGGTAAAGGAAGCGGAAGAGCTGCTTTCCTATGCAAAGGAAAGACAGGTTTTTGTCACAGAGGCCATCTGGACCAGATATATGCCAATGGCGGAGGAAATAAAGAATGCCCTGGCAGCAGGAGTGATTGGAGAGCCAAAGCTGCTTACCGCAAATCTGGGATATGCCATGACCAATAAGGCAAGGCTCATGTCGCCGGAGTTAGCAGGAGGCGCCCTTTTGGATGTGGGTATCTATCCTTTGAACTTTGCAGCAATGATTTTTGGACATGACATAGCAAGAACCGAGGCTGTATGTACCTTTATGGAAACGGGAGTGGATGCAAATGACGGCATTACCCTTACTTATAAGGACGGCAGGATGGCGGTATTGAACAGCTCCATGGTAGCAGTCAGTGACAGGCTGGGTATCATACAGGGGGATAAGGGCTATATGGTAGTGGAGAACATCAATAATTTTGAGAGCTTTACCGTTTATGACAGCGCCCATAAAAAGGTATCCGTAAAAAAACGTCCAAAGCAGATATCAGGCTACGAATACGAAGTGGAAGCATGCAGAAATGCTCTTTCCAAAAAGCAGCTTTCCTGTCCCCAGATGCCCCATGAGGAAACAATCTGGATGATGAAGCAGATGGAGCAGATCCGAAATATATGTAAGATCAAGTATCCCTTTGAAAAATAAGGGCTGTCCCGTCATATTTACCTAAAACCATAGAGGGAATTTGGTTATTATTTACTTTTGTTCATGCAAATTAACAAATTTTGTGAATTTGTTAATGCGTTAATGCGATAAAATACTTGTGCTTTTTAATGTCACGTTATATAATATTGCTTGGGCAATGGGGTCTGTTTATACTAACTAAAGGAGGACATGAGAAATGTCATATGTTGATGAAGTGTTTGATATGGTGGTAGAGAAAAACCCTGCACAGCCAGAGTTCCACCAGGCGGTAAAGGAAGTTTTAGATTCTCTTCGTATCGTAATTGAAGAAAATGAAGAAGCATACAGAAAGGATGCTTTGCTGGAAAGACTGGTTACTCCGGAAAGACAATTACTGTTCAGAGTTCCATGGGTAGACGACAAGGGACAGGTTCATGTGAACAATGCATTCCGTGTACAGTTCAACAGCGCAATCGGACCATACAAGGGTGGTTTAAGATTACATCCATCCGTAAATCTTGGTATTATCAAATTCTTAGGATTTGAGCAGATTTTCAAGAACTCTTTGACAGGGCTTCCAATTGGCGGCGGCAAGGGCGGTTCTGATTTTGATCCTAAGGGCAAATCAGACAGAGAGGTTATGGCATTCTGCCAGAGCTTTATGACAGAGCTTAACAAATACATCGGTGCTGATACAGACGTACCTGCTGGTGACATCGGAACAGGTGCAAGAGAAATCGGCTATATGTTTGGACAGTACAAGAGAATTCGTGGAGTATACGAAGGTGTGCTTACCGGAAAAGGTTTGTCTTACGGCGGTTCTTTAGCAAGAACAGAAGCAACCGGCTATGGCTTATTATACTTAACAGAAGAAATGTTAAAGTGCAACGGACATGATATCGCAGGCAAGACAGTAGCAGTATCCGGTTCCGGAAACGTAGCTATTTATGCTACCCAGAAAGCACAGCAGCTTGGTGCAAAGGTTGTGACTGTTTCCGATTCCACAGGCTGGATTTATGATCCGGAAGGAATCGATGTGGCAT
>CAMWWJ010000076.1 GCA_947177925.1 uncultured Lachnospiraceae bacterium | reverse complement strand
GGCGGGCTATTTTAATTCAGTATTCTTCCAGCAGGAGGAATTTCCTATAATACAAAAAACCCCCGTCCTCAAATAAGGACGAGGGTATCATCTCGTGTTACCACCTTAATTTACAGTCAGCTCACACTAACTGCCTCAGTAAGTACGGCAGAAATTTTATGTCTTTTATCCTGCAATACTCCGGTGCGATAACGGGCACTGCCGTTGCAGCCTACTTGTACCGGACAGGACTATTCCGTCTGTTTTCTCCTGATACGTTTGGTGCAAAGCTCAGAGAGGTATTCAGCATAAGCTTCCCATGCGCCTCTCATCTGCCGGCTGCTTTCTGTTTGTTTCACTTATCTTACTTATTCTCTTCACAGCATTGTTTTGTATTCTGATTTTGTACTGCTGTTTCATAACTGAAATTGCTTATATTGTAGAGAGAAACTCTTTATTTGTCAAGTAAGAATTTCTACGGCTTTTGTCTTTTAGTAACAGTTCATCTAATAGCTTTCCCAACAGGCACCGGAACGGGCTTCAGACTGAGAATATTTTCTAAAGGAGCCCTTATAAAAACGCCAGCGCTTAGCGAGGTACTTTCGAGCTTAGCACTGTTGCGTTTTTATAGAGCGAAAGCGTGGCAACGTAGAAATATTCTCAATCTGAAGCCCGTTCCGGTGCCTGTTGGGAAAGCTATTGGATGAACTGTTACGTCTCCCAGCTTTTTATTTATGGAAAACTGCCTTTATCCAGTCTATCATTCCATAATAAACAGGAATGGTCAAAAACACTACCCAGCCCGGATGCCACATTCCTTTCATAAGTCCTACATAAAGATATACCATGACTACTAACACCGGATAGGCAAAATGACTGGCATTTTTATGAAGGACCGCTTCAACCAGACTATGCCACAAAGGAATCAGAAAAAGAAGAAGCCAGTAGGGATGTAGGCCTCCCGTAGAAACTCCCAGAAAAATACATATACATATAATCAGCAGATCCATGGGGAAGGTAAAAATTGCCGCCTTTCTTATATGCTCCTTATTTCTAAAAATATGTCCTGATACATCCACCTCTTCACCGTTTACAAAAACACCGTCCCGGTCCACCTTGACTGTGCCATCCTTATTGTCTTCCACATGAATGCCCTTCCAACCCACATGGACCCTTCCGTTTTTATCCTGTACATGAATGCCATCAAAGCCGATATGGACATAATCTCCTTCTTTTTCATCGTATTCTTCATACCCCGTAGAAGATGCATTATCCTTTGTATCTGTTGTCCCCTCACCTGCCATTTCTTCTTCTCTTTGTGTTCCTTCTTCCAATCCCGGAATTTCATCTTCCGTTTTTAGCAGTTCGTCCAAGGAAACATTGTACAATCTGGCAAGTAAAATCAAATTATCCGTATCCGGAGAAGCTTCCGCCCTTTCCCATTTGCTTACTGCCTGTCTGGAAATACCTAATTTTTCAGCAAGTGCCTCTTGGGAAAGGTGATTGCTTTTTCTTAAATTGACTAATCTGTTTGCTATTTCAATATTCATCATTCTGCCTCCTGAATTTGTTGCCTCTAGTATAGAAAAAAGGCCCGGTTGCGGCTATATATTCTAGTTTTCAAGGGGGCAACTATTGGTTGCGGCACTGGATTTATCTCTGTTTTGATGAGATGACTATGAAAATGCAAACAGCAAAATCAGCTTTATGATGATATCCCATGTACCCGGATACCTGCTTAAAATAGCAGCCCTTACTTCTTCTTTTGTAAATGCTTCTGAACTCAAAAATGTAACGACGCCCTGTACCGTATCTCCAATGGCAATAGGAGCATTTGCTGAACCTCCTACAGCCACCCTGGATGCAATTGCCATGCCTCCTGCGGAATATACTCCTACGGAAAGTCCTCCAAGGGTTACTACTCCTACTGCAATTCCGCCAAATGCCAAAACTCCCGTAGCAACTCCTCCTATAGCTACGCATCCTACGGATAACTGACCTAAAGCAAGCAGGCCTACCGTACATAAACCTATACTGATCAGTCCCAGAGATGCCAGCCCTACCGCAACAAGTCCTTTTGCTGCCATGCCCACTGCAACAAGTCCCGTTGCCGTATTTCCAATTGCAATAATTCCTTTTGCCTTATAGCTTCCAACTCCAATGTTCACATGAACAAGAGGAGACCCTTTTATTTTCTTTTCGCTGATATATTCATAATGAGGTTTTTTAGACTTTCGTTCTACAGCCTGCTCTGTTTCTCTTTCACGGTAATCCGTTTTAGGTTCATGCCAGCTGTCCGCCCCTATCAGCTCATCCACTGTAATTTGAAACAGACGACTGATTTCTATCAGCTTGTTCATTTCCGGCGTAGTCTGTCCAAGCTCCCACTTGGATACAGTCTGCCTTGACACATTAATCTGGTTTCCAAGCTCCTCCTGAGACCAGCCCTTTTCTTTTCTGAGTTCCATCAGTTTATTGTTAAATTCCATATTCCGCTTCTCCTTTCTTTTCCAACCTAATGTACTAACAGTACCTTAGCTTTTCTTCCGATTTTTTTCTACCAAGAAGCTCTTGAAATCTGTCAACCAAACTTAACATTGCGCATTTTTCGGCGGTTTTTCCTTGATTTCTTTTATTAGAATTCCACATTTTCCACTTTTATTTCTTTATGATAGCTGATTATCTCTGCTGGAAATTCCTTCTGTTCTTTTGAAACTGCGGATAATTCCGTTGCCTTCATTTTTCCTCCGTGTTTCCCTGTTCTTTGCCTTGGATGCATTAGAAAGGCTAAAACGCTTGCACTTCCTTCATTTTCTTTTACCCTTTCATTTAAATAGTGTTTACTATAAATATCTAAAACAATTTCTTCTTTTGTTTCATATTCCACTATAGGCAGATACATCCCTTTTGGACAGACTTCTTCCAGATTCCGGAAGAAATCGGCTTTCAGCTGTAAGACCTCATCCATGGTCATATACTCCAAATACTTTTTAAGTTCAGGTTCCTGAAACCGATTTTCCTCTTCCGCCCATATGTCTTTCAAATATACATTTTCAATATAGCATACCTGAACGGTTCCGTCTTGATCGGAAAACGTCAGCTTCATTCCTATATCCTCCCCTAATGGGAAAGTGACATCCTGCTCTACAAAAATCTTTCTATAGACCGACTCATTTTCCAGAATAATGGCAGTCTGCTCTGGATTTTCCCTAAAACATTCTAAAGGAATCTTTTCATAGTCACCCTGAAATTCCAGTTCATAAAGATTCATATTTTCCAAATCTGCATTTTCCAACTCACCAAAAGATGGGATTTTCTTTAAAAAATGGGATAGAAGCAAATACTCTTCCCAGCTATTTTCAAGAATCCTTCTTCCGTTGCCGGAAGAGATTTCAAATCGCTCTGTTCCAATTACAACGGCCCTGAGGGAATGTATCAGTTTTATCCCTTCTTCCTCCCGCATCAGTTCGTCCCTTTTGGTAAGCATTCCTCTGCTTCGCTTCTTGTTTAAGGCTTTTTCCCTTTCCTCCTTTTTTTCCAGAGGCTCTTCTTCTCCCTGCAATAAAATCCATGCTTTCAGCACAGTATCTTCTCTGGTAAATCCTATGAAATTTCCGGAAAGCTCCCCTTTTTGAAAGGCCCTTCCGATTATAAATTCTTCTTCAAATTCCGGTGTCAATCTACGCAATAATTTTAAGTTCATTTTTATCCTCTTTCCATACCGGTCTTTTCTTTAAAATGCTCTGGATTTCTCTTTGACCATAAAATACATTTTGGATTTATATCATGATATCTAATAAAAATAAAAGGCTAAGGTGGAGGGGATAAAAAATATAAAAGAAGTATTTCATTTTATATTTTCCTCTTTTCCCGTTATACAAAAAAAGTATGGGAACTGCCAACAGGCAAAAAGACTGCATATAAGTATGCATAGACACTACTAGCAAAAGCACCCCTATGAGAAAAGCTGCTTTTCTTTTCCACAGGCAGTCAGAGAAGCTGCAATTACAGGAATCATTATGCCAAAAAACCCATAATCAACAACAAACAGACTTGTGAATAAATATGTAAAAAAAAGCATTCCAAAAAATAAGATTCCGGATAAAATACGATTTTGCCACGTTCCTTCCCGAATTTCCTTGATTGCCTTTTGCAAAAGATAAACCAGCATAATCGAAAAGGAAAATGTAATGAAAATATTAAACATTGTCTGGCCAGTTGCCAAAACAAATACTCCATGGAAAATAAGTCCAAGAATTAGAATTGTTCCCAAATACTTTCGTTTATTATGAGTATAGCGGCAACCTTCCGCTACAAAAAAAGCAAAAAGAGGAAACGCAATCCTGCCTATCATTCTGAAAATTTCTGTCTGGGGAAACAAAATCATCCCCACATGATCAATCGTCATGGTAATTGCTGCTATTACTTTTAATGCATTGCCGCTTAATCCTTTTATTTTCATATCCCATGCTCATCATTCCATCAGATGCCCATGTATTATGCCCCATTTTCAGCATGGCGTAAAATACCGGCCTGACGCTTAATACTGGTTACTGATTATACTCTTCTACTTCCTTAATAAACTTTTTAATTCCCTTAAAGGTTTTTTCATTTAGAAAATGCTCCATCTTACAGGCATCCTGTTCTGCAATTTCCTGACTCACTTCCGTTGTCATCATTAAAAACTGCGTAATAATCTCATGCCGCTCCAATACGGCCTTTGCCTTTTTAGAGCCCTCTTTCGTCAGGATGAGAGCACCGCCATCTCCTACCTCCAACATGCCTTCTTCTCTTAAAATCCCTATAGCACGACTTACGCTCGGCTTGGAATATCCTAATGCTCTGGCAACATCTATTGACCGCACTGTACCCTTGTCTTTTTGCAATAAAAGAATGGTTTCCAAATAATTTTCTGCTGATTCTTTCATGTATTCTCCTTGTTCCACATACAGACTGCACGTCCTGATATGCAGCTTTTTCCTTTACACATAGTATCTCTTAACACATAATCTGCTTTTGAATCTCTTCCAGCTCTTCCTCCTCAGGCTTACCCGGTACCCATCCGATTTTCTGATTATCATCCTTATAGCGGGGAATCAAATGCATATGAAAATGGAATACCGTCTGCCCTGCTGCCTCCCCGTTATTCTGCACAAGGTTAAAGCCGTCCGCATGCAGCTTTTCCACCATTTGACTTCCAAGTTTTTTCGCCAGAATGATTGCCTTCCTGGCAGTTTCTTCCGGCAATTGGAATAACTTGGCATAATGGGCTTTCGGAAGTATCAACGCGTGTCCCTTTGTTGCCGGTCCTAAATCCAGAATAACACGAAATTCCTCATCTTCATATATGGTTTTTGATGGAATTTCTCCATTTGCTATTTTACAAAAAATACAAGCTTCATCTTTCATGTTAATTTTCCTCTTCAAAAATAAATATTTGATCCAATAATCTTAAGAGCTTAAAATCGCCCTTCATTTTCATATTTCCTGCCATAAAAGCTCTTTGGAAGGTCATCCTGCCTGACACGATTTCATTCATGATGTCAGTGCCTACCTGAATTTCCACGTCCGCACTTTCTTCCTTGCCGTAATCAACCTGTAGGTCTCCATTGCTTACCTGAATGATAAGAGGCTTTTTCTTTCCTTCGATAGTAAATTTGTAAGCTGCCCTGCTTCCGGCCTGCGGCTTAAAGTGACTTTTAAATTCTTCTACATATTCATTATTTCCGGCACCGTTTTCATTTCCAAGCATTTCTTTAAAATAACTTGCCAGCTCCTGAATATCTTCCTTCTGTTTTTGTACATAGCTTTCATCCGAAGCATATTTGGAGAGCTGCTCTGTTTCCTGCGGCGTCAAATCCGTGTTTTTCTGTATCGCAATATTTTTGCTGACTTCCTGATTGCTGGTAGGGAAGTTGGTTACCTTCTGCTGAATGGAGCGATAGAGGTTTTCTGTCTTTTTCTCAATAATATATCGATATTCCTTATTACTTTCAAAAGGAGGCATCTCCTTTACATAGCCACATATCCCGCTGCAGGGACGTCCTCCCAGAATCTCCCAGGCCACTGCCAGATTCAGCTTGCCTTCCCGTTCTCCATAGGTGGTGCTCATTACCACAGGGCACATATAAAGGCTGCTGATCTTTTCCTTATCTCCATAAAGCCAGCAGGAATCCAAAAAGGACTGCATATATCCACCAATCCCGTACCACTCTACTGTAGTTGCCAGAATAATTCCGTCTGCTGTTTTTAATGTCTGTGGCAGGGAAGTAATACCGCTTCGTAATTCATGCAAATGGAACATTTCCACCTTTACATTTAATTCCTCCAGCACCTGCTGCATGACTCCAAGCACGTATAGAGTAGGATCATCTATCAGACCTCTCCCGCCATAATATATATTTACTTTCATCTCTTTACCTCTCTTTTTTTATCGGCTTCTTATGATAAAGCAGCACACACAAAATGAATCCTGTTATAAGTCCTCCTAAATGTGCCATATTATCTACGTTGGTGCTGCGAAGTCCATAATAAGCAGAATATCCGATTAAAAATAATATTTTAGGAATAGACATGGTTTCCAAACGGCCTTTGTTACGAATGAGCAGCCACAAAAGGGCGCCTACCATACCAAAAATAGCTCCGCTTGCTCCCAAAGACTCGGTAAAGTCACCAATATTGTAACAATACCAGAGAGAAAGCAGATTTCCTCCAAGTCCTGCCAATAGATATAGAAAGAAATATTTGATATGTCCTAAGGACCTCTCCGAAATATCTCCTAAAAAATATAAAATCAACATATTGCTGACTAAATGGTCAATACCAGCATGAAGGAACATGGAGCTGAACAACCGGTACCATTGTTTCATATATATAACCGATTCTACGCCCATAACACCATTAGTATACAACAAATCACCGGTAAATGTACACAAAGTAAATAAAAAAACATTTGCAAGAAAGAAAAAATGGTTGGATAACGGCCTGTCCTTTATGCTTTTGTATGACTGCCTTCCCGACCAGTCATACTTTACAGAACCTTCTTCGTATTCCTGAGGTATTTGAGGACTTCTTAAGAATTCTTCCAGCTTTATCCGGATACCGTAAAAATCTTCGGCATGATCTTCCGGAATATAGAGGCGGTTCTCACAGAGAATCCAGCTAAAAGCATTCCCTTTTGCAAAAGCTTCTGCCCGCTCTAAATCCTGACTGACAATAAAGCATAAGGAGTGAACCTCAGATTGTCCTCTGTCACGAAACTGCCATTCCGTCTTTTCCACGATATGCTCATATTCATCCGGTTTCACATATGGATTTTCTGTAATATCCACTACATGAATTACATTTACAAAAGAATTCTCCAACTGAAAGAATACTGTAAACTCCTGCAAGTTGGTATCCAACTGAATATAATTCAATGTGCGCAAAAAATAACTGATTTCCCTTAACATACCGTACCTTTTCCTTTTAAAAGTGTTTATGTACAAAGGGTATCATTTATCCCTTTCGGTGTCAATGATAGGTAAAGGTCACCTTTCCAAAAGTGATTTCATCTTCTGCTGTTAAAGGAACAAGCTCATTTGCTCCTAATGGAATTCCGTTTTTCAGAGTGCCATTTTTCGAATTTAAATCCATTAGATATATCATGTCTTCATCAGGATTTTTGATAAATTTCGCATGCATCCGGCTTACGGATTTATCCAAAAGCACATAATCCGCCGCTCCTTCTAATTTTCCTATTATGAAAGGAAAGTTGTTTAATAAGATTTTTATGGGCGGCTTTTTGTCAAATCGTTTCAGCTTTTCAATTAAAACTCCTTCTTCCTTATATCTGTTTTCCTGTAATAGGATGGTTTCTTCATATTTTTGAAACTTTCCTGCGGCTTCTGCCTCTATCTCCTCTAATTCATCGTATTCCTTTTCATAGGCTTTTTCACTTATGGCAAAATATTCCTGTTCCTGCAGTTTTTGAATGCTTTCTTTTTCTTCCGTTCCATTTTCTTTTTCCCCTTCTAATATTCTTTTATACAGAAAGAGCAAAAAGAAGCCCGCTATTCCAACAAAGGCAGCGCCTGCTGCCAGTATCATATCTCTTGTGGCAAAAAATTCGGAAACGGAAAAAAATCTGTCCAAAGGTCTGTTACTATATTGATAAATCATGTATCCGGCTCCTGCCAAAATAAGAATAAAAAAGCAAATTGCCGGAATTTTAAATACTTTTATAGAATCCTGGGGTGTTTGTTCCTGCGCTGAATCATTTTCATATTCTCTTTCCAATGCCTCCTGATCTTTGTGCCCATATACACTGTCCATAATGCTTTGGCATGGATTTTCTTTGTACGTTTCAATTTCTTCCATATATGGTTCCTTCCATTCGCTTTTCTTTTTTTCCGGGTTTTCGCTTTCCTTTAAAATTTCCTCCACAATTTGTATAAAAGCAAAATGCTCCTCTCTTGTAAGGCGGTAAAGCTGATAAACGATATTTACCGCCTGTTCATCCTGATGGTCGATGCGGTTTAACAAATATTCGGAAAGCTTTTGGATGCTTTGGCAGAAATCAGCTTCTTCAAAGGGATAAAAGCATAAAAATAATTGTTCTGTATTTACATTCATATACATATATTCCGGATCAAGGCATAAATAATCTTCTTCCAGCAAATAACCTTCCAGCTCCTCTAATGCCTTTGATAATCCGGAAAGGATTTGCATGATTTGCTCCGCTTCTATTTCTCTTTTTTCAAAAATACATGCCAATGTCTGTTTTCCGCTGACATCATAATAAAATTGATTTTCTCCGTTAAAATTATGTATGGATATGGGCAGTAAATGGCTGATTTTATTTTCTGTCACCATTTTCATCTGATAATATTGTGCGCTTCCCATAGCCTGTTCCTCCAATATGAAGTAACTGGAATTCAACTCTCTCCTATAGGTTCCCTTCATTTTCCCCTTCCTTCCTTTCTTTTTTGTTTTTTAAATCAGAAAGCTTCCTGCAGTTTCTGATAAAAGACACAGGGTGTAGTTTTTTTACCTTTTTTGTAACCTGAAAATTCCACGTATCTTTTTGAAATAAACGGTCAAGAATCAAGACTGCCGGAACCTGCTGTGAAATCTCGTAGGTTACCTGAATATTATCTCCTTTTACCTCTATCTGTTCCCTATACACTTGAATAGCTAACAGACTTCCTTCCATAAGACCAGCACTTTCTTTTTTCATAAGCTGATACGTGGCCTTTGGAGCTTCCTGCTCCATCCTGCCGCCCCGTAATGCACAAATATATGCATTGGCACTTGTCTCTATCCGGTTGTACAGAAAAAATGACAGATAAATTAAAAATGCAAACAGGGTAATGAGCATGGGCATGAGCAGGCTTAATTCCACTGTACTGCTGCCTCGTATCCTGCTTCTGACAAGGCGTTTTATAGAACTGCTCATATTTCTTTTTCCTTTATACATTCTTATATTTTTTCTCATTTTCATTTCTCCCACAAATGCCCAATATACTCTTTATAATTCCAAAAGACACATGCCCCCATAAACCAGATACAAAAAAGGGACAAGGGGAAGCTCTTCCTTTCTGCTTTTTTTCTTTCTTATGAGAAGAAGGAATCCTGTCAGTCCAGTTAAAAGAAATCCATAGAAAAAAAGCGCCAATGCTTTATAAAATCCAAGGCTTACCCCACAGGCTGCCGCCAAAAGTCCATCTCCCATTCCCAAGGCTCCTTTTGAAAACAGGGATAACAGGCAGAATCCGGCTCCTAAAAGCAAAGCGGCTAAAAGGCTTATAAACCGGAGATTATCCTGATAGACAGAAAAGAATATATGAAAGCCAATGAATAGGAATATTGGCAAAACGGGTATTTTCTTTTCCTTTAAATCAAAATAAGCACAGATTCCCAGTAGTGTCATCGTTAATGTGATATTTACAAGCTCCTCCATAAAAAAATCTCCTCCTTTTTTTCTAACTTCCACATCGACTGCAGGGCTTCCTGTCTCCCACCTTGCTTATGGGAATACTATCGATTGTCCGCTTTAAACCGGAACAGCTTATGGCAGTATGATAGCGGTTTCCCTCTTTTGTTATATAAACCATACTTCCCGGATTTTTTCCGCATTTTTCACAGGCTCTGTACTTTTCTCCGCCTTCATTCCGAAGCCCTTTTACATTCTCAAAACAAACTCTGGATATGGACAGTTTTAAATGGGTACAGCTTTTGCTAAAATGATAGACCTCCCCCGTTTCTGCAATGTATACAATTTGTTCTCCTGTTTCATTTTTACCGGATTTCGTATTATCGTATCCTGTAAAAGCTCTTGCCTTGCAGCTTGTAACCATGGGAAAGCCTTTAAATCCAATGTACGGTATTTTGGGTTCCACCTGATAAACGGCTGTTAATTCAATCCTGTCATCCTTCATAATTTTGCTGAAACTGTATATGATTCCGCTGCTTCCGTTTTTTATGCAGGAATGGTTCAGATACTCCTGTCCTACGATTTTATTTACCTGCTGCCTTACATATGTTTCACTAAATACAACCGAGCCGGGCAGGGAAGACAGAATTTCCTTTTTGTCTGCCTGATTTATGACATGTCCATAAACAGCCATTTCCTTTGCTGTCTGATGGAGTGCAGCCTCCAAATGGACATGAATAGCCAGAATATCAAACATAGAACATAAATTGATTACAAAAAACAAGAACAACGGTACTGCCAGAGAAGCTTCCACCGTAATGCTTCCATGCTGAAAAAATTTTATTTTGTGCAAGATGTCCGGGGACGTCCTTTTTGGGAATATATTTGATTTTCTTGGACTTGTACGGAGAGCATAACCTTTCTTAATATTTGATGTGCATATTGTGGTAATTTTAGAAATTCCCAAAAAGGACATCCCCAGACACCTTCCTTCCTAAAAATAGTAATAATCTCTTGTGATATCGCAGTCATAGCCAAACCTGCTGGATATAACGGCAGTTGCATCTATATAATCCACACAGCCATCCATGCGGAATGCTTCATTTCCGGCAGTTTTCCGAATATCCATTTCCATTAGATCCATAGCTCTGAAAGCTTTTGTTTCCTTGTTAATCGTTACTAAGAGCAGCATAAGATAGTCTTCATAGGACAAGCCTTCCGCTAATGTGTCTTTATCTTCCGTTTGATCCAGCCCTTCTTCATAGGACAGCATCCCTTCCAAGCCGAAATGCCATGTTTCATCTGTCTTAATTAGTGGAATCCTCTTACCTGCCAAAAGCTGTTTTACATCATAAACACTTTCCGCATATGCCCAGGCAAATATAATTGCCGCCTGCACAAGCTTTGCCAGCTCTGGAAGCTGGATGACCGCCGATAAGGTAAGCGCCAGCGCTTCCGCTTCTGCCATTTTTACTTCATTGGAAAACTAATAGACCACATTTGCCG
>CAMWWJ010000075.1 GCA_947177925.1 uncultured Lachnospiraceae bacterium | reverse complement strand
ATTGCCATGGACGGCAATTTTAGTCATATTGCGCCATGGAGGGCGCTATATGACGACCCGGACGGCTGCCAACACCTAAAATCAGGCTGTTTAGGAAAAGGGTCATCAAAAACACCGCATGGAATCCGCTCTCATCTCTCTGTTGCGTCCTCTCATCCCAACTGTCACACAAGCCATCAATACTTTCCAAAAATCAGTTGTGAAAACGCCGCAAGTGGACTATAATAAAAAAGTGGATTCGTAAATTATATTGTCAGAAAAGATGAAGGCGGAAGAGAAAGATGAGTGTATGGGAGCAGTTATATAGTAACAAAATATTAGTGAGTGCAGTAACGGGCTGGTTTGTTGCGCAGGTGTTAAAGACGATTATTCACCTGATCATTTCCAAACAGTTTTCGGCAGAGCGCTTAGTGGGAAGCGGGGGAATGCCCAGTTCCCATTCTTCAACGGTTTGTGCTTTGGTAGCTGCTACCTATATGGAACACGGATTAGCCGGTTATGAGTTTGCGGTTGCTGCCACCTTTGCCATCGTAGTCATGTATGATGCCATGGGAGTGCGCAGGGAGACCGGAAGACAGGCAAAGATTTTAAATGAAATGATCGGTGTCTTTACTGATATGGGCAGTTCCTTTAAGACTCCGGAGGAGAAGCTGAAGGAGTTTGTGGGGCATACTCCCTTACAGGTTCTGATGGGAGCTATCTTGGGGATTTTGATTGCTGTGCTGATTTATATGTGAGGCAGTGGTTCTATATATTCCCCAAAATCTTATATTGCAACTTAATTTTATTATAAAAAGAGGCTGTTCTGCTAAAAAACTTTAGCAACAGCCTCTTTGCAATCTTTATCCCTGTTTCTTATCTTCCCTCTGTTCTCCCTTTACCACCTCATCAATCAGATAAGGCGGCCTGTTTCTGGAAGCATCCAGCGCCCGCCAGATGTATTCCCCTAACATTCCAAGCATAAGCATAATAAGACCGCTGGAAACAAGCAGCACGCACATAATGGAAGCCCACCCTAAAATCGGAGTACCTATGGTGAATTTTTCAATAATGACTTCCACTGCCATCAATACGGCAATGATACAGAATATAACGCCTACCGTAGACATTGCCCGGATAGGAAAGTAGGAAAAGCTCATCATGGAATCCATTACCAGCTTTATCTTTTTCCCCAGAGTCCAACGGGACTTGCCGATCTCCCTGTCCTTTCTGTGAAAATAAATGTGATCGGTTTTAAAGCCTGCCCACAGCACCTGTAAAGTAAGGGAGGAATTTTTCTCGTCTAAAAGCTCCAATACCTTTATGACCTGCCTGTCCAATAAATAGCAGTCACAGCCTCCTGCCGGCATTCGATTATTAATGAACTTCCTTACAATTGCATAGTAAAGATTTGCAAAGAACTTTTTGACAGCCCCTTCATCCCGTTCGGAACGTACCGCCAGCACTACTTTATTCCCGCGTTTCCAACTGTCATACATTTCCAATATGATTTCCGAATCTTCCTGTAAATCAGCCTGCTTCGTAACGGCACAATCTCCTGTACATACGGACAATCCCGCTAAAAGCGCCGCATGCTCTCCAAAGTTTCTGGAAAGCTTCACGCACTGTACCCGTTCATCCATCTCTCTGATCTCGTTCATAATCTGCCAGGAATCGTCACCAGAACCGTCATCTACAAATACAATTTCATAGTCTTCCAGCCTGTAAAGTATTTTTGCTTTCATATCCTCATACAAAAGCATCAAGGTATCCGAATTATAATATACCGGTACAACAATTGAAATTCTGCTCATTTTTACTTTTTTCCTATTTCCTTTAAATATTGTTCATAATCACGAATATATTCGCTGCCGTCATAATGTTCACTGGCAAGCACCAGAAGTACGGAATCCTTTGAAAAATCATACATATCCTTCCAGAGCATAGTAGGCAGATACAAGCCCATGCGCGGCCTGTTCAATTCGATGATATCCGTTTCATAGCCATTATCCACCTTTACCCTGCTGGTGCCGCTTACATTGATCAATACAAATTCCGTCCTGCGGTTTGCATGCTGGCCTCTTACTACCTCATCACTGGAGCCATACATGTAAAAAACTCTCTTAATTTCAAAGGGAATATCCTTTCCGCTTCCTTCCGCCACTACCAGGCTTCCTCTTTCATCTCCAAAATCTCCAAATTCCAGAATTTTATACTGCTCCCTTATGTTCATGCTTTTCTCTCCATTTTATACCGATATCCTACAGCTTTTTTGTTCAGGCAGATGGTTTCTGCCCACAGCAATACGATACCGGATTTTATTTATGTTCTCCCGGTACAAATTCATTTAATGCCTGAATTACCGTTTCCTGCTCCTCTTTCGTCATGCCGTTATACATGGGAATGGATACGACACTTTTTGCATAGTCTTCCGTAATGGGAAAATCACCTTTGTGAAAGCCAAGATATTCATATGCTTCCGACAAATGAGGCGGAACCGGGTAATGAATGATCGTACCGATATTCTGTTTATTCAAATAATCAATCAATTCATCCCTGTATGGCGAGTACAGCACAAACTGATGCCATACATGGGTTGCGCCCTCTAACAGCTTTGGAAGGGAAAAATAAGGACTTTTTAATTGTTTCATATACCTTACTGCAATCTGTTCCTTTTCTTTTGTAAGCTCTTCCATATGGGACAATCTTACCCGTAAAAGTCCGGCCTGAATTTCATCCAGCCTGGAATTGGCGCCAACCACTTTGTTATAGTATCTTTTCTCACTGCCATAATTTCGATACATCCTGATGTCTTTCACAATCTGTTCATCATCAGTAATGATAGCACCTCCATCTCCGAAAGCCCCCAGATTTTTGGAAGGATAAAAAGAAAAGCATCCGATATCCCCAAAGGTCCCTGTCATCTTTCCCTTATAGCAGGCTCCATGGGACTGGGCACAGTCCTCTACGAGACGCAGGTTATATTTCCCGCAGATTTCCATAATCTTATCCATAGGCGTAGCCTGTCCGTATAAGTGAACGATTAATATGGCCTTTGTCCTTTGGGTAATTTTTTCTTCAATTCGGTCTGCATCAATCCCATAATATTCATCCGGCTCTACAAAGACCGGAGTCGCACCATTAATCGTAATTCCCATAACACTGGCAATATAAGTATTTGCCTGAACGATTACTTCATCCCCTTCTCCAATTCCCAAAACCCGAAAGGCCAGCCACAAAGCATCCAGGCCATTTCCCACGCCGGCACAATACTTTGCTCCCGTATATGCGGCAAATTCCTCTTCAAAGGAAGAAACCTCTTTTCCCAGAACATACCAGCCGGACCTAAGCACTTCCAATGCCTTTTTTTCAAATTCATCCTGATATTTATAAAAACCCCGGTCCATCCGGTTGGGCATGATCTTCATAAGCCGTCTTCCTCTTGCATTTCCATATTTTAACAATTAAAGATATACTGTTTTATTTTACCATTCCTTCATAGGGTAGTCAAATTATTTGCCAGTTATTTTTCAATGTGCTATAATTTGATGGCATGACTGAACCACTTTCTTTCATGCAGTGACTTTATCTTAATTAGTATTCCCCAATATTTGGAAAACATGAAGACTCAAAAAGGATTCTTTTATTATGTCAGATACAAACAAAAATAAACAAATTGTTATAAATATGATGGCAAGCCTGCTTTCCTGCCTGGTCAGCATGGGGGTAAGCTTTATTCTGGCACCTAAGCTGATTAATTCCCTTGGAATCGAAGCAAATGGATTTTTGGAAATGGCAAACCAGTTCGTAAATTTTGCCTCCATTGCCGCCATGGCTCTAAACTCCATGGCCGGCCGCTTTATTACAGTTAAGATCCACCAAAAGGACATGGAGGGCGCAAACCAGTATTTTAATTCCGTCATGTATGCGAATCTGGCTATTGCCGGCTTTCTTTTTGTGCCCCTTACCATAATCGTATTCCAGTTAGAAAAATTAATCAACATTTCTCCAGAGCTGGTCAGCGATGTAAAGGCATTGTTTGCCGCTATTTTCTTAAATTTCATGGTAACCATCATAAGCACCACCTTCAGCACCGCTACCTTTGCTACCAACCGTCTGGACCTGACAGCAATGCGTACCATTGAATCCCAGGTGCTAAAAGGAGGCCTTCTGATTCTGGTATTTTATTTTCTGCCCATTAAAGTAAGCTACATGGGCATTGCAACTCTGGCTTCTACCCTTTACCTGCTGATTGCTTATATTTATTATACCAAAAAGCTGCTGCCGGATATCGAAATCAGCCGCAGGCATTTCCGTATCAAAAAGGTGATTGAAATCCTGTCTGCAGGCATATGGAATACGGTAATGCGTACAGGTCAGCTTCTTACAAACAGTCTGGACACCCTGATTGCCAATCTTGCCATTGGACCTACGGAAATGGGATATGTGGGAACCTCCAAAAGCATGGTGACTGCCATTAATATGCTTTATGAGACGATTTCCGCTGTGTTCACCCCTTCCCTGACAATCAGCTTTGCCAAAAACGACCGAAAAGAGCTGGCAGAAGATCTGACCTCTGCCATGCGTCTCACAGGCTTTTTTGCCAATATTCCTTTGGCATTTATGGCCGCCTTTGGGGTTTCCTTTTACACTCTATGGTTGAATAAAACACAATCCTTATACGATCCTTCTATTATTTACGTACTCACGCTTCTTACTATGTTCGGAACTATCGTAGGCGGCGCCATCAGCCCGCTTTTTAATGTATACACCGTTGTCAACAAGCTGAAATGGAATTCCATTGTCACCCTGATTATGGGAGTATTGTCTGCCGGAACCGTGCTTGTACTGATAGAAACTACAGATACGGCTGCTACTTATGGCATGTACTATATAGTAGGTGTTTCTACTCTATTGGGAATCATAAAGAACCTGACCTTTACCCCCATGTATGCTGCTCACTGTCTTGGGCTGAAAAAGACTGTCTTTTACCCTACTATATTCCGTTATATAGCCGTAAGTCTTGGCATGATTCTGGTATTTATGGGCTTTAATCATGTTATCCCTACAACGAACTGGCTGATATTGATTCTGGATGTACTTTTATGCGGTATTGCAGGGGCAGTCATCAATTTCATTTTTCTATTTGGAAAAAGAGAACGGGATATGCTGCTTGATACTGTATTCCGCTTTATGAAAAGAGGCTGATTATGAAAAGAACACTGGGCATTGTTAGCACCACCTATCATCTTCTGGTATTTTTATTTATAAAAGAAATCTATTTAAAGGACAGCCAGATTGATTTAATCGTAACAGATAAGACACCTTATTTAGAAGAAGTTTATAAAAGCGGCCGCTTAAATCCTTATTTTCATAAGGTGCTTTTTGCTGACGGCAGAAAAATCAAAAATCCTTATAAATCTGCTGCTGTTACCTTTTTGGAAAGCTTTCTTTATAATCCTACCACAAAAAAGATCATGACCGGAAAGCTGGACAATTACGAGGATGTCTATTATGCTTCTCCCCATGTGCCGGATGAAATTGTAAAAGAAATCGGAAAGACTTTAATCCGCAAAAACAGAAACGTGCGGTTCCACCGTTTTGAAGATGGCTTTGCCAGCTATACCAAGGCTCCTGTTTCCTTTATCAATACGGAAATGGGCCAGAAGCTGTATCAAAAGCTTTTGGGCTATGATATACGTAAAATGGAGCATGAGCTTTATATGTTCGAACCATATCTGGCAGAAGCTGATATTTCCTTTGACAAGATTCGGATTGAAAAAACCCCGGAAATCATTGACAGGGTCATTGAAATGGCTAAGAATATTTTTGCCTTTGAAAGTAAAGATTTTCCTGAAAGGTTTCTGTTTTTGGGACAGGGAACTGCCAACGGCATGGGAAATCCCAAGACTTATCAGAGCCTTATTTATGAAATCTGCCAGAAGGCAGGAAGCAGCAATTTTATCGTAAAGCCACATCCGAGAGGTGCTTATGATAAATTTGATGGCACGATTTCTGTTTATGAGGATTCCTGTCCTTTCGAGTTAGCAATGGCTAATAGGGTTTTGGAAGACAAGGTGTTGATTTCTTATTATTCTACCGCATGTGTTTCAGGGAAATTACTGTTTCACAGCAAAAGTAAGATTATCTTTTTGTATCCTTTGGCTGGGGATTCTTTTAATGAAAAATGTGATTATGAGGAGTATTTTGGGAAGCTTCAGGAGACTTGTGAGGGGATTTATATTCCCAGGAGCCGGGATGAGCTGTTTGAGTTGATTGAGGAGTTTTCCTGCGATTAGATACTAAGAACCCCTGGAAGTATTCACGATACAACCGGGGTTCATTTTTTGTCCAGATGGACTTGCCATTTCCTTTTTGCCTGCTGGCATTATTGTTTCATTTAATTACACCAAACTGACTCATTTTCTTCAATAATAGCTTCAATTTCTTCTACCTTTTTATTTGTAGCGAGAACTATCTGCTCCATTGTAAAACCATTCCTATGCATATTGATAATAATTCTAGCTTCTCCTCTGGCTTCTCCTCTAGCTTCTCCTCTGGCTTCTCCTTTTTCTAAGATTCCCTGACTCAGATTGCACATGGCACTCACATCCTCTCTTATTCTATCGTCTACCTGAATACTGTACTCTGTTTCTATAATCCCTAATTTTTCATCAACTGATAATTCTATTGACAGTAGCGTGCTCAGCAAACGATGCAGTTCATACTTATCATCATGCTCCGGAAGTTCGTTTGCTATACCTATCATGACAATATTCAGCAAATCAAGTCTGCCTTTCCACTGATACGAACCTAGAAGGTCATCTTTCGCTAAATGCACATAAGCCATGCTGTTCTCGTCCATGTTCATACAAATCCATATAGAGAATACACGTTTTATATCATTATAGTTTGTCTTGACAAAATCTCTTTCTTTCTGGGAGGAAATAAGACGGCTTACATAGAAAACTGCCCTGTTTAAGATATGATAAGCTGTCGGCTCGTCTTTTTGTGCCTCCAAATTGACGATAACCTGTGAAATACCATCTTTCATGCGCACATAAAAGATAATGTCAAATCTCACAAGCCCTTCGCCTATCTCCGTATTTTCCGTATTCATCCCAACAATCCGCTGTCCGTTTATCTCTTTCGTTGCATTTGTCAGTCCCTTCTCTACTGGGACTGCACTGACGAAAGGATCTCCCTCAATATAAGGCACAACATCCTTTGGATTCATCCCATGGAACTCATCAACAGTCTTTACCAAGATATGTGCCAGTATGATTTTGTTACTAAGCAGGCATTTTGCCTTTTCGTCATATTGGGCTTCTGCACCTGCTGCGCTTAACACATTTTTTATTTCTGTATCTATGGATAGTATATCCACTTGTCATACCTCCTTTTGTGTATTTGACCAGAATACAAAAGTCATTTCCCAAAAGTATATGACATCAATGCCATTGTACCCCGAAATCTCTGCTGAATCAATCAAAATATTGCAAGTAGATTATTCTTATAGTTGCATATTGTTTAAAAACCGCTCAATGGATTCTGCTTTTTCTTCTGTTTTGTGCCATTTCTTTAATTTTTCCAGATTTATCTCCGACAGGATCTTTTGTCTCGCCTCTTCCGGGATTCTTCCTAACTCTTCTAATAATTCCAATTTTCCTTCTAATCTTCCTTCTAATCTTCCTTCTTCCCTAATTTCATCCATAATCGCACACATTTCTGCCACTCCCTTCCTATCTTCTTTAAAATAGCGCTTTCTTTTCGATGTAACTGGAAACAATACATCATCATACGCATTGCTTTCCGTAAAAATAGTCATAAGCTTTGAAATATCTGAACCATCCTTATTAGCGGCATTTACATAGATTTCCCGAAAGCCATTTTCCACGATAGTACCAGTCTCCCGAATAATCCTGTCTATATGGTAAACGGTTTTCCCCTCTCCCAAAAAGTCTGATTTCGATATGTAAATAATACATAAATCCAGAATATCCTTAAATTCAGAGCCTGTGTCCGTCATGTTTGCCGTGATGCAGGAAGCATGATAGCGGACTCTTTTCTGATGGTCAACATTGTCTTCTTTCTGCACTTCCACATTGATGACTCTGCCATCTTCTTTAAAAAATCATCATCAATAGGATTCAAAAGCCTTGCCTTTTCGGCATAGGTCTGACTATTCATCTTTAGCACTCCTCCTTCTCTGTCTGAAATGTATTGATTTGCCAGAGCAGAATAAGAGATAACCGATAAATATTTCTAATCATAGTATATGAAATACATGGGAAATTTGCAAGTTGAAATGCACGTTATTGAAAAAAGATACTGACATTTTTGAGTTATCCTGTTATCTGCCCAGATGTTGATTGAAATAAGAAATGATATTCTGAAATGTAATAAATCTGCCGCTAAAGTACAATCATAAGTATTCCTCCGTCTTAAAGATAAAAAGTTGAGATAATGACCGATATGGTCTGGAAATAGATTGAATAAAATGAGCTTAACATAAATAAGAAAGAGACGCAAGAGCGAATTGGAAAATTCTCACAATATTTCCTTACACGCATACAATGAATTTCCGGTTGTTGTTACATCATCCATAAGCAAAACAATGTCACCATTTATCTCCATGTCCTGTAATGTGGATATAGAATGTCTATGGTAATTACCATAGACAACAATATTCCAAGTATTATTACATTTTTCATTTGTAAATACCACATATACCTCCTGCAAAACATTATGTAGATATTAATTCTTTTACCTAATATAGCACAATCCAATTTTAGAAAATTTGCTTCGTATTTTCCTTTAGAAGTCAACTTTCAAAGGATGCTGGCCGTGTATCGGCTTATCGGTTATCAGTATCCGACACAAACTGATCCGGATAAATATCACTTCCTGAATAACCACAGACCCCCATCCGGGGTGAATTACAGACTGCCAACAGCATGTCTTCCCCGCAGGCATGGGTTTTACTGCACTCCTCACACAACAAACCAGCTCTGTCCCAGACACACTGTGTACAAATAGCTACCGCAGGTTTTTCACCACACTCATCACATATGAGCGCCGGAGGATTATTTCTCGACAAAATTGTCAGTTTTTCTTTTTTCCAGTGCCCTATTCTATAATTTACTACCGTAATCATAAGCTCGGTAGTCGATCCAAAATCGTATTCATAACCAATGACCATGCCTTTTTTTAACAAAGACTCCAACTTATAATTCATGCTTTTGGAAGATCCTCCCCAAAAAACATCCTCAACTGGAACTGCATCATAGCTAATGCCATTTATGTTAAACGCACTCAAATGACCACAACATTCCAGCCATATGTCTCTTAGGAAAGAATCTATGTCTTTCAAAGTCGCCGTCTCCTGTATTTCAATAAACAGCCAGTAATCCCGATTGTACTTTGAATAAACAGCCAGCTGGAAATATCCACATCGTCTGCTCCCTTTCTCGGCATCAAGCTGCTTTAGCCACTCCTTACAGGCTGACAAATGCCTGTTCATGTAACTCATCGTATACTCTTTCCCGCAATACTTACATTTTCCTTTTGTTAGTTGACTCATACTAATTTCCTCCTTTTGCAGGAGGTCTTCACTTTTCCTGTGGCTACCTAAAAGTTCATCTCACAAGCTTCTTTTGCTCTTCCACAATCCTTCAAAAACCTCACTACTTTTCCTGCAATTCCTGCTCGCTGCTTTTAAGCCTCCTGTAAATAGTTGTATGAATTATGTTTGTCATACTTGCTTTCTTTTCTACGATTCCCCGTTATCCACATCCATTTTCTTCACTTCGCAATCCTTCTTATAAAATCCAATTGCATATTTTTTCACATTCTCATACCCATCACGATAAAATTCTTCCGCATATCCTCTCTCTTCAATCTGCTTAAGACCTGCACTGCATACCTCTTCTAATCCTTTAAAAGATTCTGCAATCTTAATCTCCAAAATGATAGCCATTCCCTTTCTGCTTGGAGTGCACATTGTAATATCTGTACGGCCATTTCCTGCTTCTCTGTTGGACTTTACAATATAATCGGATGCCTGGCTTAGCATTCCAAGCATAAATCCATGATAAAAATTCTCTGCATAATCATAAAAACTAATGGTCTTCAAAAGCTGGCTTCCAATCACCTCTTCTGCCGTTTTACAATCTTCCTGCTCAAAGGCCTTATACAAATGTGACAAGTCTTCCTTCTTAATTTCCTTTCGAAACCAGTCCATAATAATATTTTCATAAATATATTTCACTTCTTCATCAGGTATTGCCAGCTTCAGCCTTATATTTCTGCCTTCCGATACATCTTCACTCTTTTTGAGATATCCGGTAAAAAACAAAAAATTCCATAGATTATCATCACTTTTTTCTATTTCATCATAGGTTATCTCCTCATGAATGGTTTTTTCAACGCTTCCTCCCTCAATCAGTCTTTCCAGCTCTCTCTTTGCTGAAATATCCGCCTTTTCCACCAGAGTTCTGACAATATCATTGGAACTGGTATTTGCCCAGTATGGCCTTGGAAAGAAATGTTCATTCTCCACAATATCCTGAATATATTTCATTACGCTCCATGGATTATAAACTTCCGATTTTCCAAACCAATAACCATCATACCATTTTCTTACAATTTCTATTTTATCTTCCCTGTCATAAAATCGTAATGCTTCTTCTACTTCCTGTTTACTAAATCCAAAATACTCAGAATACAAATCACTTAAAATTGATATCACATTCAAATTATTAAGTCCCGTGAAAATGCTTTCTTTACTAATCCTAAGACATCCTGTTATTACCGAAAACTCCAGATATGGATTTGTTTTCAAGGCTGATTCAAATAATGTCCGGATAAAACCTGCCATATCATCATAAAATCCTGACAAATATGCGCTTTCTAACGGAACATCATATTCATCAATCAGAATAATTACCTTTTTCTCATATACCTTATACAGACATTCGCTTAAGAAACGGACAGCGTCATATATCTGTGCCGGCTCTGCTGTTTCGGCACAAATATCCCTATATCTCTTTTTCTCTGCCTCTAACAGCCTTGTACTCTTTAATATATGGCTATGTCTTTTAAATTCTTCTGCCAGTTCTCTTGCAATCATAACATATGCCATTTTAAAGTCCTGCTGTTTCGCAGATTTTAAAGTAAGAAAAATAACCGGATACTGTCCTGATTCATGCTGATATGCACTGCCTGCCTGACTAATTTTCAGCTTTTCAAACAAATAAGAATTATCTATCGCATTCCCCTGAAAATCATATGCCTTTTCAAAATAATATTTTACCATGCTAAGAGAAAGGGTCTTTCCAAATCGTCTTGGCCTCATAAAAAGATTCACAACACCCTTTTTATCCAACAGCTCTTTAATAAACAATGTTTTATCCACATAATAATAT
>CAMWWJ010000074.1 GCA_947177925.1 uncultured Lachnospiraceae bacterium | reverse complement strand
CCGCATGAGCGGTGGTGTGAGAGGACGGGGGTTAGTCACCCCCTCCTACTCGATTATGGGCAATAGGAAGATAAAAGTATGGGATTTCAGTTTTAGGACAAGAACAAAAAGACATATATTGATAAAAAAGATGATTGGTATGGGAATGGAAGTAAAAAATACAATTCCGAAATACAAAAGCAAGGAGGAGCGGGCATTGCTCATCCAGCGGGCATATGTGAACCTTCAGAAACAGTTGAAAGCAAAACGTGTAAAAAGTGGGGAAAAATAATGGTAGCGCTTTATGCCAGACAATCATTGGATGTGCGGGACAGCATTTCCATAGAGATGCAGATAGAAAAAGGGATCAGCATGTGTGAGGCAGGGGAACCCTATAAGACTTATGTTGATAAGGGATACTCCGGGAAGAACACCCATAGGCCTCAGTTCATGCAGCTTATTGAAGATATCAGACAAGGCCTGATAACAAAGGTCATTGTATATAAGCTGGATAGGTTCAGCAGGTCTGTTCTGGATTTCAGCAATACATGGGAGATTTTATCAAAGCACCATGTTGAATTCCTGTCTGTAAATGAAAAATTTGATACTTCTACCCCTATTGGCAAAGCAATGCTTTTTATCATTATTGTATTTGCCCAGATGGAGCGGGAAACAATTGTAGAAAGGGTAACGGACAATTACTATCAGCGTGCAGAGTCAGGGAGCTGGATGGGCGGGCCGGCTCCCTATGGCTTTCGGATTGGAAGGCTCGTAAAAGAGGGAAGGGAAATTCCTACTTTAGTGCCAAATGAAAATATGCAGCATGTAAAAGAAATCTTTTCCATGTACGCCTGCCAGAATGTGGCTTTGGGAGAAGTGGCAGCCTGGCTGAACGGAAATGACATCCAGGGAGTACAGAGAAAAACATGGAATAATGTAACAATTGCAAGGTTATTACGAAATCCGGTATATGTAAAGGCAGATGCGGATGTCTATGCATATTATAAGGTGCTGGGAGTACATATCAAAAACAGGCTGGAAGAATTTGAAGGTATTTATGGCGGGCTTCTGGTTGGCAAAAGGGGAGCCGGTAACAGACAGAGAAAAGCAATCAGTGAAGCAAAATTCTCTATAGCAAACTGGGAGGGAATCATAGATTCCGGAACATGGCTCATGTGCCAGGATAAGCTGGCGGCTAATGTACAAATAAAAAATACCGGAAAAGGGCAATATACATGGCTGTCAGGGCTATTAAAGTGTGGCCGGTGCGGCAGGTCGATCCGGGTAACGGTAGATTATAAATCGCCATATCGGAAAAGATATTTAATGTGTACAGGCCGTATTGATCATGTTTGTACCCATATGATTAAAGTCAGGCTGGATGATATTGAAAACGAGGTGGCAAAAGAGCTTCAGAAGCTGCTGGATGAGTGTGAAAACGGGGTCATAGAGGAGGAGCAGCCCATATCGAACAGAGAGAAAATAGAGCTGCGCAGCATAGAAGAAAAAATACAAAATCTTGTGGAATGTATTTCTAAGGGAACGGCAAGTGAGCTGACAATCCAATATATCAATGAAGAATTAGAGAAATTAACCGCAAGGCAGAAAGAAATTGCCTCCAATATGAGAAAAAATGAAAAGAAACAAATTATCCTGAAAAAGCTTATATTTCAGAAGGCTTCCTATGAGGATAAGAAACAGATTGTGAATACTTATGTTAAGAGGGTGAATATTTCTGATCAGGGTATTGAAATTATTTGGAATATTTGAGAGGCTGTAAAAAATCCTGTGTCTATGGAAAAAATCTTTACTGATATGAATCTGATATGTAGAAATTTGCTGCCGAATATCATTACTTTTATTTGTTTGCATAAATAAATTTTACACCAAGAGCCGGACTTTGCGAAGCCCGACTCTTAATTTTGAGAAAAAAGCGCCGCGTCACAATGAACAGATAGTTAGTGTGGAAGTTTGGGAGAAAGCACAGGAATTTCGTATCTCTCGAAACCACAATGGCTGCACATGGGTGCTAACAACAAGATTGGAACAATTCAACCAATTTATTCTATTGCTGAAATAGCGAAAATACATGGAGTATTGCTCTATACGGAACACTGCCACAGGCGGTGAGGGCATTAAGTATCATATATCTGTAATTGTATTGACTGTTTAAATTCTATGTTTTATAATTGCAATGTAGATGTTGAATTTTTAAAGAGGTACCCTTATGACTATATCAGAACAAATAAAAGTATTATGTGTGAGAACGAATATCAGTGTTTCAGAATTGGCACGCAGAATGGGAATGTCGCCACAAAATCTGAATGCCAAGCTAAAGAGAGAAACTTTTACAATATCTGACTTAGATCAGATTGCTGAGGCAACAGGAACAACTTTTGAACGAAAGTTTATATTAAATGATGGAGAGTCTGTTTGATGAATAACTTTAACTTAGAAGAAGCGCATGAGAAGTATAAGAACAACCGAGATGTGATTTCATTGTTTTCAGGGGCGATGGGACTGGATATCGGTCTTGAAAAAGCTGGGCTTAATGTAGTGATTGGGCAAGATTTTGAGCCTTCATGTGTAGAAACGATGAAAGCGAATGGGCATAATGTTCTTGGAGGCGACATTAGAGATATAAAGCCAGAGACACTTCTGGAATTGACGGGCTTACATGTAGGTGAACCATTTATGATTTGTGGAGGACCACCATGTCAACCTTTTTCTACTGCGGGGAAAAGACTTGGAATTAACGATCCGAGAGGAAGTCTTTTTATGGACTTTATAAGAATGATAGATTATATGCGTCCAAGATTTTTTATAATGGAAAACGTAAAGGGAATAGTTTCTGCACCGTTAAAGTATGTTCCGGAAAAAGAAAGAGTTAAGGATGCTCCAGAACAAAAACTGGGAACAGTTTTAGATGTTATTTTGTCTGAATTTAATAAGCTGGGATATAAAACAGTTTATGGTATTTTAGATGCTGTAAATTATGGAGTTCCTCAGTTCCGTGAACGCTTTGTATTAATAGGTAGCCGAGATAATGAGGATATATTTTTGCCAATACCGACACATTTTCAAATGCATCAAAACTTAGATTATCGATGGAAAACAGTTGGAGAGGCTATAAAAGATTTGGAAAGTAATCCAGGGGAGTATACTCCATTAAGTGGTGATAGAAAAAAATATCTTCATATGGTTCCGGAAGGTGGAAATTGGAGAGATTTGCCTCAGGAAATTATTCCAGTTGCTATGGGAGGCGCTTATGAGTCTGGCGGAGGAAAAGTTGGATTTTATAGAAGACTGTCGTATGTACAACCTTCACCTACAATTACTACATCGCCAGCACAAAAGGCCACAATGCTATGTCATCCAAGGCAGGACAGACCATTGAGTATAAAAGAATATGCAAGAATTCAGCAATTTCCAGATGATTGGAAGTTTATAGGAACTATATCAGCACAATACAGGCAAATCGGGAATGCTGTTCCGGTTGGATTGGCCGAGGCAATTGGTAGAGCGATTCTTTCTACAGCAAATAAGACATCGACCATAGTAACGAAGCGATTCAGAGGAACCAGCGTACACAATAGAATAAAAAATGCATTGGAATTAGGAGGAAGTTCATATGGCGATTAATAATTCTTATGATGAAGAAGCAGTAGTACAGGCAATAGCAAAAGCCTTGGAAACATTTTATGGAACATTAATTGAAAAAATAGATTTGCTTGATATCAAGAAGGTAATCAAGAGAAAGAATCCGTATTTATATCGGGCGAAAGCAATGGAGAGTGCTTCAGAGATAGTAGAGTCTGTTTTAAGTGCATTTGTGACATCCAGTGAGGAAACTATTTTTGGGAATTGTTTTTTTGAACCAATTGCTATTGCTGTAAGTGGTGGAAACAAAGCTCTGGCAGAGGGAATTGATTTAATGATACAAGATGATGATAGCAATACGATTTATGCAATTGCTGTTAAGAGTGGTCCATCTGTATTTAATGCCGACAGTAAGAAGCGTCAGGAACAAAATTTTATGGCAGCAGCCAAGCTTGCGCAACAGGCAAAAGCAAGATATGAGGCTTATATTGGATACTGTTATGGTAAGAAAAAGGACAGTGGCAGGGGTAAGCCTAAGATATATCAGGAACTAGCTGGAAAACAGTTTTGGGCGGAGCTTACTGGTGATGAAAAATTCTATATCAAGATAATTACCTTTATGGGAACCATGCCAGAACAATATGTTGATTCTTATAAGGAAAGCTATAATAAGGCGGCAAACAGATTGGTCAGAGAGTTTTCAAATAGTTTCTGTAAAGAAGATGGGGCTATTGATTGGGAAAAGCTAGTAGAATTTAACTCAGGAGATTAAGAGGATTTACGATATCGGGAGGAAGTCGCATGAAAACTGCTTTAGATTTTTATGCAAGAGGAAAACAAAAAGAGGCAAATGCAGATGAATACGACCGATCTCGATATTATAGTAGAGATAGATTTATTTGTCCGGAATGTGGAGAAGCAGTTCATTTAACTGGAAGTAAATATAGCAATTATTTTGCGCATTTTAAAAAGAGTGATGTATTTGCCGAATGTGATAGACGTGTTGACGGTAGCCCAACAGATTCGGTGTATGAGAGGATAGGATTACCTATCTATATGCGTAAAAATTTTGCGGGTGACTTTTATTTATATATGGGATTTAAGGCATTGCCTCCGGTGCTTATGGAAAAAGCAATTAAAGATTCAATATTAGTAAAAATTGATAGAAAGAATACATACAGAATTAATACAGAAAGATTTTCCTGTGATGGAACGGCTTTAATACCTTTAGACTATATTCCATTATCTGGACATAAATACCATCTTTGTTATGAGCCAATGAATAAGGCACATGCAGTGTCGCAGCATTGGTCTGATTATGCAGATGGCTTTTCATACGAGGGAGCTATATTTACAGTATCTGAGCAAGGGGGAAAGAAAATCAGACATGGGGATTCTATCACAACAGAGGAAAAGTATTATTGGGTACGACGTCAACCACAGCTTCCAAGTTTTATTCCTGGCATTAAAATGGAAAAGTGTGGACGCCTTATATTAAAGGACAATATTTTGAATGTTTTTTGTGGGTCATTTTCATCAGAACTTTCAGATGCAGAGTTTAATTATCTTACATCATACTTAAGAACAAATTTGAAAATTCATCTTCTCGAAAAGCAGCCTGAATTTGTGCCAATATGGCCGCCTGTCGTGAAGACGGAAAATGGATATATTGTTAATAATAGAGAGCAAAGTGTGTATGGATACGTTGTGTCGGGTAACGACAGTCCAAGAATATATGTTTATCAGGGGATAAGAAAAATTCCGGATGAATTAGTCTCAGCCAATCATTTGATATGCGTTAAAGTTTGGGATCAAGAGGCATTGGTTAATATTGACAGAAAATATGTTTCAAGCGGAACATTACTTTTAAAAAGACCGAGAGCCATTATAACGAATGACGTTGAGATTTACGAGTTAATAGATGATGCGTATGTTTCACTCGAAAAGGAAAATGTATATAGAAATTGCAACAAGATATTGTTTAAATCTGGACATCAGACAGACTTTATTTTGGTTCGCAAGAATGGACAAATCGAAAAGAATGGCGGTATTGGGGAGTATGCTTTTGAAAACCTACAAGATGGTGATTTGATATATGTATTACAAAACAGATGTCTCGTTAGTATTTTTGTTGTATCAATAGAGAAAAAACAAGGCGATATGAAAATAAGCGATGAAGAGTTATATCGTTTGTTTGGAAAATTTAAAGGGACGAAAAAGGTTAGGTTACCGCATAGATTGCGAATTCAAATATATGAAATTCAAGATAAGGTGGTGTTGTCGAAAAATTATATTGATAATGTATTGAAAAGCAATAGTATATCTACGGCAATGATAAAGGTATTGGAGGGAATACTTGATGAGTAAAATTGAAATTAACTTTGAATTGTTGAATCTCTTTAATGAAGAGGAAATAAATACTGTTTGTAAAAATGCGGATTTTACTCTTTTTTTGATACCGATAAAGGACAAACGATATATAAAGTATGCAAAAACATTAGGCAGATTGGACAAGAAATCTGCATTGGTACAAAAACTTTTACCGGGGATTGCGTTTGGTCTATATAAAAAGGGAGAGGAGCCATTTAGAGCGGCCATTGCGACTCAATTAGATAGATATCGGCAAAAATTTATCGAGGCGATATCAAACATAGAACCACCTATTTATGCAGATTATGCAGATGGCTTTTCATACGAGGGAGCTATATTTACAGTATCTGAGCAAGGGGGAAAGAAAATCAGACATGGGGATTCTATCACAACAGAGGAAAAGTATTATTGGGTACGACGTCAACCACAGCTTCCAAGTTTTATTCCTGGCATTAAAATGGAAAAGTGTGGACGCCTTATATTAAAGGACAATATTTTGAATGTTTTTTGTGGGTCATTTTCATCAGAACTTTCAGATGCAGAGTTTAATTATCTTACATCATACTTAAGAACAAATTTGAAAATTCATCTTCTCGAAAAGCAGCCTGAATTTGTGCCAATATGGCCGCCTGTCGTGAAGACGGAAAATGGATATATTGTTAATAATAGAGAGCAAAGTGTGTATGGATACGTTGTGTCGGGTAACGACAGTCCAAGAATATATGTTTATCAGGGGATAAGAAAAATTCCGGATGAATTAGTCTCAGCCAATCATTTGATATGCGTTAAAGTTTGGGATCAAGAGGCATTGGTTAATATTGACAGAAAATATGTTTCAAGCGGAACATTACTTTTAAAAAGACCGAGAGCCATTATAACGAATGACGTTGAGATTTACGAGTTAATAGATGATGCGTATGTTTCACTCGAAAAGGAAAATGTATATAGAAATTGCAACAAGATATTGTTTAAATCTGGACATCAGACAGACTTTATTTTGGTTCGCAAGAATGGACAAATCGAAAAGAATGGCGGTATTGGGGAGTATGCTTTTGAAAACCTACAAGATGGTGATTTGATATATGTATTACAAAACAGATGTCTCGTTAGTATTTTTGTTGTATCAATAGAGAAAAAACAAGGCGATATGAAAATAAGCGATGAAGAGTTATATCGTTTGTTTGGAAAATTTAAAGGGACGAAAAAGGTTAGGTTACCGCATAGATTGCGAATTCAAATATATGAAATTCAAGATAAGGTGGTGTTGTCGAAAAATTATATTGATAATGTATTGAAAAGCAATAGTATATCTACGGCAATGATAAAGGTATTGGAGGGAATACTTGATGAGTAAAATTGAAATTAACTTTGAATTGTTGAATCTCTTTAATGAAGAGGAAATAAATACTGTTTGTAAAAATGCGGATTTTACTCTTTTTTTGATACCGATAAAGGACAAACGATATATAAAGTATGCAAAAACATTAGGCAGATTGGACAAGAAATCTGCATTGGTACAAAAACTTTTACCGGGGATTGCGTTTGGTCTATATAAAAAGGGAGAGGAGCCATTTAGAGCGGCCATTGCGACTCAATTAGATAGATATCGGCAAAAATTTATCGAGGCGATATCAAACATAGAACCACCTATTTATGCAGAAGCAATAAAAGAATATGATGCAAAGGCCATTGCGGAGTTGTATTTTAAAATTTTGGATATTTCTGCTACAGATATATCGGTTGATTTGTTTTTCATTTTTCTTAAGCTGCTGGACATTACGTTTATTGAGGAGACTCGTCAGAGTGTAGAGGTGGAGATAGAAAATATTTGCCAGACAAGAGCACTGAAAGCGCGGCATAGGGCAGAAATTCAGGATGCATTAAAGGAGCAAGAAAAAAGGTTATCTGCAGATTTTGAACAGCAAAAACGCGATTTGAGAAAGTTGATTGAAGAAAAAAATATATTGTATAAAGAAATTCAAGAGAAATTAAATGCTGCAGAACAAAAGTTGCAAAAATATGAAAATATTACGCAGGATGAAAAGAAAAGACGTGAAGAGGAATGGTTCTCTGAGTATGAAAAGGAACTTGAAGCAAGAAAAGCAGCAGATGAGTTACAAAGGAAAAATGCTTTCTCTGAAGCTGAAGCAAAGCATCAGGAATTATTGTCTTCACTCGAAGTAGAAGCAGAAAAAAAGAGTGCAGAGTTAGAGGAACAATTTCGTGAGAAACAAAAAGCTTATGAGGAGCTGTTGTCCAATGAACTGGTAGAACTTAGAGAACATGTGGAAGAATTGACTGAGAAGAAAAAAGTATTGGATATGCAGATAGATGATCTTGTGCAAAGAAAGGTGGCACTTGATAGTTATATTCAGGAATTGGGTGCTATTGAAGAAAAATATTTCGAATCATTCGAGCAGAGAATCATTGACAGAAAGATCGATTCCCTCATATTTCAAAAATTAGGATATGAGAGCCCAAGAGATAATATAAGTGCAACTGTGCCTCTGAATGTTGCAAATACTTCTGATGTTGTTGTAATACCAGCAAGAGTGTTTTCTGAAAATGCTGAATACGGAGCAAATGTCAGTTCTGTAGAAGATTTCTTTGAGGATTATAAGGATAATATATCTCTGCATTTTGATAATGAAACAGAAATTGCTGGCTCGGTTTTAGCGGCTATTTTAAATGGAATGGGGATAATTGCATCGGATAAAGTATGTAATTATTTATCTGAGGCTCTGGCGGCTTTGCTGGATGCAAGTTCGCCATTGATAATCAATATCGATTCAGAAAAAGAAAGGCTGAGGACGCTTACGGATACTATTAATGAAAACGAATCTCAGGTGGTATGCATTAAAGGGATTTTAGATAATTATAATGAAATTCTTTTTGCAAGAACATGTGAAGTGTGCAAAGGAAAGTATTTGTTTTTCTCGGTATCAGATTTGAAGAATTTAGAAATGATGTCTAAGACGGTAATGAATTATGCAATTGTAATAGATGCTGAAAACGAACTTCACTTTCCTGTAGATGACTATCTTCTGATTGGGAATCACGATTTAAAGTCACTTATTCCGGAACTCGATATGAGGAAGAGTCAGGAAATATATAAAAAGACATTTAGTAAACTGGTAGTGAATGGTTATATAAAAAAATCAGCTTCTATCGAATACAGTAACTTGGTGCAATTGTATTTTGTACTTGTAGGGGGAATTGTATTGGGCGAAATTATGCAGAAAAGTATAATTAATGTGTGCGATATATGTTCTGAGGATGAGAAGTTGAGTGATGTCTTAAATAAGAGCGGAATAACAATTCCGATTGAATAGGTAAGTGGCTATGGAGAATAATGCTTTAACCAAAATGGCACAGGATATGCAAATAAAACGGTATGCTGGGGAAGTACAGTCTAATTATACAGGAAGAATTATTTATTCGGCTTTATGTCATTGGATGAGATGCGCTGTTATGGATGAAACGACTCAAAAGTATGACAGAAAGAGTAAGGCATATGTATTAGGTAGGATAAGAGAATTGCTGGTTATCATGTCAGAAGCATTTCCTGCTAGCCAAAAGTGGATATTTAAGGATCTGAAAAATCCGGTTGATAGCGATGATTTAATTCGAGAATTAAGAGATAAAATGTTAGAAGCTAGAGAGCTATTGGAAGTAGATGAATTGCGGAATATTGGATTGCCAGCATATGAGAAACATTATTGTACTGATGCTTACGATAGACTGACCGGTTTATCAGAAGAAATAATTAGACCGGAATATGTTGGAATAACCAGAGTAGTTCGTAGAAAACAAGATAATGAAAATAGAATTTCGGTGGATAAGATTGCTATTGATGAGTATATTGATTGGATATATGCTGGGGCATCGTGGAATGAATGCCATAACCTAGAGGACTTTGAGTTCTTTAACCCATTCAGTACAAGACCGCCGCATCGTTCGTGGACTAATGTAGTTTCAAATAGCGAAAAGAAAATTTTGGCAAGACTGACACTTTATAATGGCTTACATGAATATCATTTGATAAACAAAGAGTATGATAAATACTGGAATTCACCGATTGCGCCCGTATTGGCGGAATGGAAGGAAGAAAGAAGAGTATTATTAGCGCTTCGTAAAAAGGTTGGAAATGCAATGCAAGCAACGTATGACAAAAGAGATTCTGTTTATCTTTTGAATTTATATTGTGGTTTGCCGTTAAAAGAACAAGTGATAATAGATACGTATTGCTGGCCGTTAAATTCAATGGATGATAAATACAATTATGTTGTGCCCGGATTTATATGGGAAGACATAAAAAATATTATTAGAGATAGTCTAGGTATCGATCTTAAGGAGAAGAACTAAATGGATGAATATAGTATTGAAAATACACATGAAGCCTTAAAACAGAGAGTAATTGACTATGTTGAAACGGCATATTTTGGAAAGAATGATGAATTGCGAGAATTGTGCAGAGAGGAATTGGAAGCACAAGGAGTAATGTGGAAAGAACCATATATTGAGGCGAATCCGGCTTATAAGGCACTTCAAGATGGCATAGAAAGAGCGGACATCCCAATGAACATAAAAGCAATACTGAAGCAGATGATTGAGCGCAATATGGGTGTATATAAGAGTCCGTATGTTCATCAGGTTCAGGCATTGGAAGGATTTTACAAACATTGTGATTTGTTTGTAGCGACAGGTACTGGTTCGGGAAAAACAGAATGTTTTATGTGGCCAATGGTAACAAAGCTTGTAAATGAAGCTAAAAGTAATCCTAACTCATGGAAACAGCGTGGGGTTCGTGCTATGATGCTATATCCGATGAATGCGCTTATATCCGATCAGTTGGGAAGATTGCGTCGTATGATAGGAACATCATCATTTTATGATATGTTTACAGTATACACAGATGTTTCTAGGCGACCTCAATTTGGTATGTATACCGGGAGAACTCCATATGCAGGTGAGCTTAGGAGAGAGCAGGATAAAGCTCTTTCAGACACATTGCGTTCAAATTTGATTGTACGAGATGAAGAAACTATAGATCAGTTGAAGAAGATGGGAAAATTTCCTGCAAAACATGATATGAAGAAATTCACAGATGGTTTGCATGAAGGTAGGCATGTGACGGATAATCGCGATGCTGAAATGATAACAAGATTTGAAATGCAAGAAAACACACCGGATATTCTGATTACGAACTATTCTATGCTTGAGTATATGCTTATGAGGCAAGAAGAGCAGAGCATTTGGGAAGATACGAAAAAGTGGCTTGAACAAGATGAAGATAATAAATTATTGTTTATTATTGACGAGGCGCATATGTATAGAGGGGCTTCTGGTGGAGAAGTTGCGTTGCTAATAAGACGCTTCTTGCATAAATTGGGTGTTAAGCGGGAAAAATTACAGTTCATATTAACGAGTGCAAGTATTCCACAGAATGAAAATGCTAAAGTTGAAAAATTTATCTGCGACTTGACTGCTGTAGATAATCTAGGGAAACGCTGATTAATTAGCCTTCTTCTCAGCATTATTCTGTTTTGTC
>CAMWWJ010000073.1 GCA_947177925.1 uncultured Lachnospiraceae bacterium | reverse complement strand
GTTCTGGAAGAAATCGTGACGGATTATGTTTCCATTGGCGATTATGTGCTTACCGGAGGAGAGCTTCCAGCCATGGTCATGATTGATGCCATTTCCCGTCTGGTGCCGGAAGTATTGAATAATGACGTATCCGCTGAATTCGAGTCTTTTCATGAGGATCTGCTGGAATATCCCCAGTATTCCAGACCGGAAGAGTGGAGAGGGAAAAAGGTGCCGGATGTGTTATTGTCGGGGCATCATGCCAATATTGAAAAGTGGCGGAAGGAGCAATCCGTCAAGCGGACAAAGGAAAGAAGGCCGGATTTATATGAAAAGTGGAAGGAAAGAAATAAATAAAGAAGGCATCGCCCATAATGGAAACGGAGGAAAAGATATGCTGAAAGCGGAACATTTAAGCAAAGTGTTCATCCGGACAAAGCTGGAAGAGGAAACGGTTAAAAAAGGAAAAGGCTTCAAAAAAAAGTCAGTGAAAGAAGAATTTTATGCAGTAAATGATATTTCTTTAGAAGTGGGGCCCGGAGAAATTTTAGGCATTCTGGGACCTAACGGGGCAGGAAAGACTACGCTGCTTCGGATGTTGGGCACTCTGATGGAGCCTACCGGCGGACGGGTGGTCATGGAGGATGCAGAGGGAAGTCTGATTACAGAGCCGGTAGAAATGAAAAAAAATATCGGATATTTATCCGGTAATACAAAGCTTTATCACAGGCTTAGCACCAGGGAAATGCTCAGGATGCTGGGGGAAATTTATCATATTTCCAAGGAGGAATGTGAAAGACGGATTGAAGAGATTTTCACGGTGCTCGATATGAAGGAATTTGGAGACAACCGGATTGAAAAGCTGTCTACCGGACAGACCCAGCGGGCTTCTATTGCCAGATGCCTGATTCATGATCCGGATATTTACATATTTGATGAGCCTACTTTGGGATTGGACATTTTATCGGCAGATGCCATTGTAAATTTTATGAAAGAGCAGAAGAAGCTTGGAAAGACTGTCTTGTATTCCACCCACTATTTAGAAGAAGCACAGTTTTTATGTGATCGTATCCTGATGATTTACAAAGGGGGCATTTTGAAAGAGGGGACTCCCCCAAAGATTATGGAAGATACGAAAACAGAAAATTTAAGAGATGCATTTCATGTAATCATGGAAGGAGCGGATGAGGCATGAGTACAAAAAGAATAAAATCGCTTTTTAAGAGGGAGCTGACGGATATTTTTCGTGACAAGAAAACATTGGTCATGATGGTATTGGTTCCTCTTTTGCTATATCCGTTGTTGATTGTGGCCATGACCTTGATTACAAGCGCTGTCATGACGGATCAGGAAGAAAAGATTTATAAGGCGGCCTTTTATGAGGTGGAGGAAAAAGAAAAGATTCAGGATGTGTTTGAAGAGCATGAGAAAGAATTATCCTACCAGTTGGAAATCCTGGAGACAGAAAATCCGGAAAAGTCCCTTATGGACAAGGAACTGGATGCTTATGTGACAGCAGAAGAAAAGGAAGGAAGGCTCTGCTATTCCATTCACTATTTATCTGCAGAAACGGATTCCGTCACTGCGGCAGATGTGCTTTATGACGGACTGGAGCTTTTCAGGGAAGAGCTTCGGAAAGAAGCCGTAGACGATCTAGGGCTTGATGAGAATGTGGTACTTTATCCCATCAGCTATGAAAAGGCGGATATGTCCTCGAAAGAAGAAAGCATGGGCAGCATGCTCGGCTCCATCATTCCGTTTTTGATGATTACCAGCATTTGTTTAGGCGCTATGTATCCGACAATTGATGTGACGGCAGGAGAGAGGGAAAGAGGAACGCTGGAAACACTTCTGACTCTTCCTGTGACCAATTTTGAATTGATTATGAGCAAATTTCTGGCAGTATCGGTCATAGCCTGCACATCGGCATTTTTAAATATTCTCTCTATGATGGCGGCATTTGGATTTATGTTCAGCTTTTTTGCGGAAAGTGTGCAGAATCTGTCTTTTGATTTTGCAACCTTTGTGCCTGCCATTTTATTTTCTGTGATCATTATGCTTGTATTCGCACTGCTTGTAACAGCTGTCTGCATGTGCGTCTGCATTTTTGCAAAAAGCTTCAAGGAAGCAAACAATTATATTACACCGGTACTGTTAGTATTTATGTTTTCCAGCTATGCGGGAATGCTGCCTGATTTTAAGTTGACGGCTGCCACTGCAGCAGTTCCCATTGTCAACGTTACTTTGCTGATTAAAGATTTGTTCAGCTTTCAGTACAACTATGGTCTCTTTGCCGTAGTGCTTTTTTGTAATGTGGCATACAGCCTGCTTACCGTTATGGTGCTTGGAAGGATTTATAACAGCGAATCCGTTCTCTTTGCAGAGGGCTTTACGAGCTTAAAGATTTTTCATAAAAGAAGCGAGATGAAACAGGGACAGCTGCCGGGTTACGGAGATTTGCTGCTGCTTTTATGTATTTTGATTCTGGGAATTTTTTATATCGGTTCCTTTGCTACGATAAAGCTGGGATTCTTAGGTGTTCTGGTACAGCAGCTATTGATTTTGCTTCTGCCTGTCTGCTATGGCTGGTATGTGAAAACAGATTTTAAAAAGCTGTTTTCCTTAAAGGCTCCCGGTTTGAAAGGAGTGTTAGCATCCCTTTGTTTTTTGGCAGGCGGTTTTTGCCTGAACCTTGTGTTAAGCAGCGTGTTATCCATGTTTTTAAAGGACAGCAGTGAGAGCCTTCAGGCACAGTTTGATTTTCTTTTGCAGGCGCCCTTTTGGGCTATCGTGGTTGTTATGGCAGTTCTGCCTGCTATTGGGGAAGAGCTCATGTTCAGAGGATTTGTCTTTGGTACCATGAAAGGGAAAACAAGCCCTGTTATGGCAGTCCTTATGACCGGTTTTATTTTCGGCTGTTATCATTTCAGCCTTGTAAAGCTGATTCCTACCGCCTTTTTAGGATGCCTGCTGGCTGTTTTAGTATACCGGACCGGCAGTATTTTTCCGGCTATGCTCATGCACTTTGCCAATAACTTTATCTCCCTGTTCGTAAGCAAATATCAGGAGCAGCTTAGCGAAACGTATCCTGCTTTGATGAATCTGGATTTTGGTGGCGGACAGGTGATGGTGTTTGCTGGCATGATTCTTGCCGGAGGGATATTCCTTTGGCTTGGGTGGCGGATAAGCAGGAAGAAAGAGAGTAGTCTTATAAATGAGGGGATGATATGAAAAGACTGTATAATAAATTTGAAGAAATAAGATATCTGCATGTTGTGATTGCGGTATTGGAAATATGCTTCATAGTAACTTGTATGTATGTTTGTGGGATCAATAAGATTTTTTTAGACAATATAGCATATAGTTTTGTTGGTTTTTGTGTGTTGGAAGCAATTGTTTTCTGTATATGGTATCCGAAGGAGCATGCGGGGAAAAATGCTATAAGCAGAGGAAAAGAATATAAAGCAAAGGTAGTATCCATATATACAAAGGAAAAAAAGGTATATGGACCATATTCTTCTAAAATCGTATATAGAATCAAGGTATGTTATCATATTGACAGGAAAGCATATTTTGCAGAATTTGGTGATTATGGAAGATGGCCTTTTGAGTATGTCAATGTGCAGCAAATGTGCAGTGTATATATTTATAAGGGCAAAGTATACCCTCAGTATTTTTATAAAAAGCAAAAGGCAAATATAGAAAAAGAAAAAAATGAAGAGGATGACAAGCTTTTTTGGATGGCGAATTGGGGGAAACTGGATAATACTCCACTGGATAAGCTTTTAAAGTATTCCATAAAGGATATTGCATATTTAACTGGCGATGAGTTACACAATGCGTTCACAGAGAGATTGACTTTATGCAGTGTGCGTTCTAAATCATATATGATTTTCAGTCCTTCCTGTTTTAACTACATAGACAGACCTGTTGAACTGAAGATGGTATATGTTGAAGTCCATATGACATCAAGGAAAAAATACAACAGTATTGTTTTGGAGCCAAAGCTTATGGAGTATTTCAGTTATGCACATAACAGGTTTTATCATAATGAGGAAGATATCGTTTATAATGGGATAAGAAAAACGATAGTTGATGCAATAAGGGAATTGGATAAAAGAATCATCATTCATGAGGTATGTATTGTAATAGTGTAATATGGAATGGATATGAATACTTCATTTTCGTATTGTGTATTAAGAAACAGGAGAAAAATGATATGCAGGTAAAATATTATGATATCGGTTTGAATCTTTTTTGTAAACAGTTTCCGGAACCGGAAAGGATTATCTGTGAGGCTGGTAATGATGGGGTATGCTGTATTCTGACCGGAACGGATATGAAAGAGAATAAGAAAATCAATGATTTTGTAAAAACACATAAGGCTTTCGGGACGGCTGGAATCCATCCTCATAATGCAGACCGTGCCAGAGCGGAGGATTTTCATCTGATAGAGCAGATTGTATCCGAAAATAAGAAGATAGTTGCGGTAGGGGAATGCGGTCTGGATTATGACAGGATGTTTTCTACGAAAGAAAATCAGATCAGATGTCTGGAAAAGCATATTGTGCTTGCCAAGAAACTGAATATGCCCTTATTTCTCCATGAGCGAAATGCAGCCGATGACTTTATAAAAAGATTCAAAAAGCATCCGGATATATGTAAAAATTCAGTAGTACATTGTTTTACGGGAAATAAAGAAACATTGGATAAGTATCTCTCTATGGGATTTTTCATTGGGATTACCGGATGGATCTGTGATGACCGCCGGGCGAAAGAATTACGTGAGGCAGTATCCATCATTCCACTGGACCGGATTTTGGTGGAGACGGATGCGCCATATTTAACCCCTAAGAATGTTCCGGGGCTTGGCAGAACGAATGTGCCGCAGAATATTAAGTATGTTGTGAGAGATTTGGCGAAATATATGAAAGTATCAGAGGATGTATTGATGGAAAATGCAAGGAAGAATACAGAAAGGATATTTCATATAGGAGTCTGATTCAAATAGAAAGAGAAAAATAGGACTTTGACATGCAGCTATGCTGATTCGTCATGCTAACGATGGGAAACTGTATCTGTATGATGTTTTGGACATAACAAAGAAACGAGCAACCCTTTCAAATTTTGAGATTTTACTTGGCAAAACCCCATTCCTTTCTTATCTGCAAGTATAAAGTATATAGGAATGACTGTTAAGAAAAATTTTCAGAGAAAAAAATCTTCAGAAGTAAAAGTTGATTCTAGTGGAAGAGAAATGAGATTTATGGTATAGTATGGTATGTGAGGGACGAAAGTACTTTGTATATTAAATTCCAATTGAACTAAGTCGCTGTGCGACGGCCTGTCCAGGATGTGAATAATATATAATCTTTTCAAATTTTCCATAAGGTGATACTCTTTATATGTAGGTAATTTGAACGGGTAAATTACCAAGGGATAGCGGCAACAGATGTCTATATAACCATACTACCATGGAGAACGAAAAGTATGAATTGAAGAGTGCTATCGTAGGTTGATAATAGTATCAGCTTTTGTTTTTTATACTACTTAGTTAGATGATAGTGTAAATAATTACTATATTTGAAAAGAATAATTGTTGGGAATATTGTTTAATCTGTACAAATGAAAGTGAAAAGTTTGAAATTCCATAGGTAGTGACTTCGATGACGCAACTGAGTTCAATACGGAAAAATTGACCAGCAGGTGCGTATATAGTTGGAATAACTATTTTTGAAGCTTGATGTCGATTATTTCCAATACAATTTAATGAATTAACCAACTTTGGATTTTAAGAAATAAGATTTTGGGAATTGGAGGAACCTTTATGAGTAATATAAATAACAGCATAATTGTAAAAAAACAATATGAAAATGCATCTAATCTGAATACAAGAATTTCTATTCATGAGAAGTATTCTACTAATAAAATGGGGTTTGGAAACTGGATTTTTTCGAATTATGAAATTGAGGATGGAATGAGTGTCCTTGAGCTGGGATGCGGGACTGGAGATATGTGGATTGATAAAGAACAAGAACTTAAGTTATGTTCTGAAATTGTGCTTTCGGATTTTTCAGAAGGAATGGTAGAAACTGCAAAGAATAAGCTTCATATGTTTAATAACATTGAGTTCAAAGTTATCGACATACAAGATATTCCATTTGAAAATGATAAATTTGATATTGTTATAGCAAATATGATGCTTTATCATGTACCTGACATCCTAAAAGGTTTAAACGAAGTACAACGAGTATTGAAAGAGAATGGAACATTTTATTGTGCTACATACGGAGAACATGGAATTATCGAATATCTTTCTGAAATCTTAAGCGAATATGGGGTTAAGGATACAATTAACAAAAACTTTACTTTGCAAAATGGCGATGAGATTTTAGGAAAGAAATTCAGTGCAGTTACAAAATTAGAGTATAAAGATTCTTTAGCAGTTTCAAATGCTGATGACATGGTTGAATACATATATTCACTTGCCAGCATGACAACTCTTAATCAAGTTCCTAAAGAAAGAGTAAAAGATATATTGGTTCATAACATGGTTGATGGCATTTTAAATGTCCCTAAAGAGTATGGTATGTTTACTTGTAAAAAATAATAGTGTGCATTTGACTTGGAGATTGAAGTTTAATCTAAAAAAGACATATAAAATTTAATAAGAAATTTGTTGTGCCAATATGGTGGTTACAGAAAAATCATTTAATACGGTTATCAATATAGGATCTGGAATCGAACTTCCAATCAAAGATATCTATGATAAAATTGTCGAAGTATTTGGTGCTGAGTATAATCTCGAGACAAAGGGACCTAGAGAGGGAGATATCCGAAGATCTGTCTTGGATGCTTCTAAGGCAAAGGGGCTGATGGACTGGAAACCGGAGGTTGACCTTGAGAAAGGTCTTAAGCGCTTGAAGGAATATATGGGTGCATAAGAGCGAGAGAATCTCAGTTCGTCAGAGGGCTCGGAATCTCACTTCGTTAGTCATGCTCGCACTATATTGTGGCGACAATATCATTAAGTTAAGAAATTAAAAAATATAAAAGGGGCTGTAAAAACTCATCTAAAAGAAAAATCGCTGTGGTCGTGTGATATGTACCCTCTTTACCGGACAACCAGTAAGGAGGGTATTTTTGTAGTACGCCTGGCGGGAGCGCATTCTAATGATTGGAAAGTCGTGTGTTCTGCAAGCTGCTATCAGCTTGCCAGTGAAAGTCTGGCCAAGGTAATTGCCAGTGAGCCTTGTAGCGGGCCTCCAATGCTTTTGGGTGACCGATTGTGTTGAAGCGAGGTATGAATTCCGAAAACTGGGAGTGCTGACAGTAGTTGACAGGGTATTCCAACAGGCAATTACACAGGTGCTGTCCCCTATTTATGAGGAACAGTTTTCGGAAAGCAGTATTGGCTTCCGACCAAAGAGAGGTGCGCATGACGCACTGAAACAATGCCAGCCGAACGTCAATGATGGATATGTGTATGTCGTGGACATGGACTTAGAGAAGTTCTTTGATACGGTATGCCAGAGCAAACTGATAGAAGTGTTATCAAGAACGGAATCTTACTGAAATCTTACTGAAATTGGAAAACAACTTGATTTTTCCCGCCTATTTTAGTATATTTAAATGAGGGTCTTTTTACAAGAAAACAGGAGAATACACATATGTCAGAATTGGTAAATGTTGCAGTAGATGCAATGGGTGGGGATAATGCCCCGGAAGAGATTATAAAGGGGGCAGTGGAAGCCCTTCAGGAAAGTGAAAAAGTAAAAGTATTTTTGGTCGGTCAGGAAGAAGTATTAAAAAAGCATCTGGCTGAATTTACTTATGATAAAGACAGGCTGGAAATTGTAAATGCCACCGAAATTATTGAAACCGCAGAGCCACCCGTAAATGCGATCCGGAAGAAAAAGGATTCGTCTATTGTAAAGGCAATGGGAATGGTAAAGGCAGGTACTTGTGATGCCTATGTGTCGGCAGGAAGTACTGGTGCCAATCTGGTAGGCGGACAGGTGCTGGTAGGCAGGATCAAGGGAATTGAAAGAGCGCCTCTGGCTCCGCTTATTCCAACGGAAAAAGGAGCATCCCTTTTGATTGACTGCGGGGCTAACGTGGATGCCAGACCGTCCCACCTTGTTCAGTTTGCAAAAATGGGTTCTGTTTATATGGAACATGTAATGAACGTAAAGAATCCAAAGGTTGCCATTGTCAATATCGGTGCAGAGGAAGAAAAGGGAAATGCGCTTGTAAAGGAAACCTTTCCTCTGTTGAAAAATTGTCCGGAAATCAATTTTATCGGCAGCATAGAAGCAAGGGATATTCCGGCAGGACTGGCGGATGTGATTGTTTGTGAGGCATTTGTGGGAAATGTGATTTTGAAGTTATATGAAGGAGTAGGCGGTACTCTCATTAAAAAAGTAAAGGCAGGAATGATGACTTCCCTTCGAAGCAAGATTGGCGCCCTTTTGGTAAAGCCTGCCCTAAAGGAAACACTAAAGGATTTTGACTTAGAGCAGTATGGAGGCGCGCCTCTGCTTGGGTTAAATGGCCTGGTCGTAAAAACCCATGGAAGCTCAAAGTCTGTAGAAATCAAAAATTCCATCTTACAGTGCATTACTTTTAAAGAACAGAGAATTAACGATAAAATTAAAGAGAAGATATTACTGAAGGATGAATAGGGGGAAAATCCCATGGGATTTGAAGTATTAAAAAGGGTCATGGTTGATGTGCTGAATGTGGACAAAAGCGAGATTTCATTGGAAAATTCCTTTGCAGACGATTTTGGAGCGGATTCTCTGGATCTTTTTCAAATCATGACAGGAGTGGAAGATGAGCTTTCCATTGAAGTGTTACCCGAAGAGGTAGAAAAAATCAGAACAGTAGAGGAAGCAGTCAGGCTGATTGAGAAAAAATTAAATTAGAGGTGCCGCCATGCGGCACCCTATTATATGTTATATGTGGATTTTTCAGTTATGGGGAAAAAGCCTGAAAACAAAAAGGAGAAAGAAGTGAAATGGAAGAATATTCATTAAGCCGATTGGAAGAAAAAATAGGATATACTTTTGAAAATAAAGAGTTTTTGAAACAGGCGATGACTCACAGCTCCTTTACAAACGAACAGAAGATTAATCAACATGCCCATTACGAGCGGATCGAATTTTTAGGCGATGCGGTACTGGAGTTAGTAAGCAGTGAATTTCTTTATTTTGCAGACCCGGAAATGACAGAGGGGAATCTGACCAAGACGCGAGCAAGCATTGTTTGTGAACAGGCTCTTGCCATTACGGGAAGAGAGCTGGAGCTTGGAAAATATATGTTGTTTGGTAAGGGGGAAGAAGCAACCGGAGGACGGGAAAGAGAGTCCATTATTGCGGATTCGGTAGAAGCGGTGATTGGCGCCATTTATCTGGATGGGGGCATGGAATGTGCCAAAAAGTTTATTAAACGATTTGTGTTAAATGATTTAGAGCATAAAAAATTATTTTACGATGCCAAATCCATCTTACAGGAGCTGGTGCAGGAAAAGAAGGCAGGGGAGCTTACCTATGTCCTTTTAAGGGAAGAAGGGCCGGAGCATAACAAGCAGTTTTATGTGGCGGCCATGCTTCAGGATAAGCAGATTGGCACCGGCACCGGCCGGAGCAAGAAAAATGCGGAACAGCAGGCAGCCTATGAAGCCTTGATGAAAATGAAGAAATAAGCAGGTGTTGTATGTATTTAAAAAGTATAGAGGTACACGGATTTAAATCCTTTGCCAATAAAATCAATTTTCAATTTCATAACGGAATCACAGGCATCGTAGGGCCTAATGGAAGCGGCAAAAGTAATGTTGCCGATGCGGTCCGCTGGGTTTTGGGAGAACAGCGGATCAAGCAGCTAAGGGGAGCCTCTATGCAGGATGTTATTTTTTCCGGTACGGAAAACAGAAAACCCCTTGGCTATGCTTATGTGGCAATTACCTTGGATAACAGCGACCATTCCCTGGCCATTGACTATGAAGAAGTGACGGTGGCAAGAAGGATTTACCGTTCCGGCGAAAGTGAATATCTCATTAACGGCACGGCATGCAGGTTAAAGGATGTAAATGAGCTTTTTTATGATACCGGTATCGGAAAAGAAGGCTACTCCATTATCGGGCAGGGTCAGATTGATAAAATCCTAAGCGGCAAGCCGGAAGAGCGCAGGGAGCTTTTTGATGAAGCGGCAGGAATCGTCAAGTTTAAAAGAAGAAAGACTACTGCCCAGAAAAAGCTGGAGGATGAAAAACAGAATTTAGTCCGTGTCAACGATATTTTATCGGAGCTGGAAAAGCAGACAGGTCCTTTGGAAAAGCAGTCGGAAACCGCAAAGATTTATTTAAAGAAAAAGGAAGAGTTAAAGACTCTGGATGTAAATGTATTCCTTTTGGAAAACAACCGGTTAAAGGAAGAGCTGAACCAGTTAGAGCAGAAATACCAGATTGCAAAGGATGATCTGGATGCCACTTCTTCCAAATACGAAAACATCAAAAACGAATACGAAGCGGTGCAAAACGAAATCGAAGAGCTTGACAAGGCAATTGTTTACGCAAGGGAAATGCTGTCCAATTCCAGTGTGCTGAGAGGAAAGCTGGAGGGGGAAATCAATGTCTTAAAAGAACAGATCAAATCTGCAAAGGCAAACGAAGAGCACTTCCTTACCAGACAGAAAAACATCAAAGGGGATATTGCCAAAAAGGAAGCGGACAAGCAGGAAATCTTAGAAGAAAAAAAGCAGTTCGATGAACAGCTTGCTAACTTAGAGCTTGTAAGAAAGGAAGCAAAGGATGAGCTTCTCTCCATGCAGAAGCATATGGAGGAGCTGAATGAAAGCATTGAATCAGGAAAGAATACCATCATCAATGCTTTGAATGAAAGAGCTACCATTAAGTCCAAAATCGGTCGTTTTGATACGATGTTAGAGCAGATTTCCATTCGAAGGGCAGAGCTGAATTCCCGTATTTTGCGGGCGAAATCTGATGAAGCGGAGCAGCTTGAGGTTATCAAACAGCTAGAAGCGGAGTTTCAGGAGGTAACGGACTGTATCCAAAAGCTGAATGAACAGCAGAGCCTGTTGGAAGAAAAGAACCACGAGGCAACGGACAAGCTTGCGGCAACAGATAAAAAGCTTCGGGATACCCAGGTTTTGTACCATCAGGAAAAGTCAAAGTTAGAGTCTATTACCAATCTGACAGAACGGTATGAAGGCTATGGCAACAGTATCCGCAGGGTTATGGAGGAAAAAGAAAAAAATCCGGGAATTATTGGTGTTGTGGCAGATATCATCAAAGTGGATGCCAAATATGAAACGGCAATTGAAACCGCTTTAGGAGGCAATATCCAAAATATCGTTACCGATGATGAGGAAACTGCCCAAAAGATGATTGGATTCTTAAAGAAAAATAAATACGGAAGGGCTACCTTCCTTCCCCTTACCAGCATTTTACATCCACAGGAATTTAAAACTCCCCAGGTGTTAAATGAGCAGGGCGCTATCGGTATGGCAAATGAGCTGGTAAAGGTGGATAAAAAATATGAAAATGTGGCAAAGGCCATGTTAGGAAGAATCGTAGTGATCGACAACGTGGATCATGCGGTAAAGATTGCCAGAAAGTTCGATTACGGGGTAAGAATGG
>CAMWWJ010000072.1 GCA_947177925.1 uncultured Lachnospiraceae bacterium | reverse complement strand
CATGTTTATAAGAGTGCCCCACAAGATTCCCTGAGATACGGCGCCCTGCATTGAAATCAAAAAACCACTCATGCCCTGTTTCCTCCTAATTGTATTCTGAATTGGCTCACTGTTTCTATTTTAAAGAATTTCGGGGAAGATAGCAAGGGGGAATTTGGGGATTCTTTCTTTTTTTGTGGCGGGGGAATGGGCTTTGGGATGGGAAAGGATTTGGATAAGGGGATATGGGAGCTACAGAGCTTAAATCCACCTTCAACGAATTTATGGCAGGTATTTTCCGTTACGGAAAAGACCATCGAACTTTACAATCCAAATGTACGATACAGCCATGCTTACGTTCCACGCCTAAATCGTCAATGATAATAGCTGGTAAAGGTTCAGGCTTTTCAGGTACTCATTTTTCTCTCCACTGTATATCCCTCCAGGTGCATTTAGCAGTTTCGGGAAACTCATTATCAGCACAGGGATATTCTTCTCCATGAGTGCATTTGCGATACAACCAGCAAGGAATGTCTTTCCGGTTCCCACATTTCCCCAAAGTAACAATCCCTGCCCGTTTTCTGGAATTTTTATGAATGCCATCTGCCCACTCTATTCTTGACTTTAAAAGCTAAGATGCCAAAGTCAGCCATATTTTCACTTCAAACCATTCGTTTTCCTTAGAACAGCATATCAGCTTTCCCCCCATGCCTTTCATAAGGTATTCCGCTATATACAGCCCCATTCCTGAACCTTCCTTTTCTTTAGCATTGTTTCCTCGAAAGTATTTCTGTGTCAGGAAAACTTCTTCTTCCCTTTTTACGCCATTTCCAAAATCCTTAATACAGACACATAAATAATTATCTTCAAAATATGACCTGACCTCAATTTCCGCATCAGCGTATTTATAACTGTTCGATACAACATTATCAGCAATTTGTGAAAAACGTATTTTGTCCATCATAATTAAACATTCAGGTATTGCAAAATTTTCTATACGTTTTTTGAAATCAGCCTGCCGCAGAGCCTTTTCTATTATGGAAGATTCTACTGCCTCCGGATTTACTTCAAGTTTCTCTAAATCGTTAATCATACTTGTATGCAGGTTTATAACTAACCCGTTGATTTGATTTGCCTTTTCTATAATTGTTTGGAACTCCTGCTGTAACTCCTTTGAATCAATGGTAAAGAACTGATATTCTGCAATTGCCTGAATTGAAGCTACTGGATTTTTAATATCATGACTGATAGAAGCGATCAATTCCCGCCTCTGTTTATCGGCTTCCTGTTCCTTCCTTTTAGCATAAACCAATTCTTCCCTCATAATATCAAAACTTTCTGAAAACGCCCCAAAAAAGCTACTATCAACCCTGCCAACTGGAATATCCAGATTTCCTTTTGAAATTAGCCTTGCAAATTCATTTATTTTCTTTACTGGATACAGTACATTTTTTCTCAAATATAAAACTGTTAATATGTCTTTCAGCAAGAATAGTATAATGATAATGACACAAAATAGCTGGTATTTCTTCTTTGTATCAGGCTCTTTATTGATAAATATTATCTTTCCCTGAACCCTTCCATCTTTTAATATTTCAACGCTATAATCCCTATGTATATAATCATAATTATAATCCGTAACCAACTCCTGCCTTGATGCCCCTACTTCTTTGCCATCTTCTCCAATCACTATATAGTCAGTTTCATATTCCTGCAATATATTTATTGCAGAGTCTACATCTGGATAATATTTTTTAATTATAAATACAATGTCATTAAATTCTGCATTTTTTATTTTGCTCTCTGAATCATCAGAAAATAAACATATCAGCAATACACAAGCCAAAAGATAAAAGCAAACAGTTTCGGCAATAAAACGCTTCACCTTACTTCTCCTTTAATACGAAAATATAACCCTTTCCATATTCTGTGATGATATAAGCAGGATTGGAAGGATTTTCTTCAATCTTCTCCCTCAGTTTTCTTATATGGACATTCAATGTTCCATCGCTAACATAATCCTCCTGCCACACCTCTTTGAAAAGTTCCTCTTTTTCAATTAGTCTGTTCCTGTTTTTTATAAGGTGGAACAGCAGTTTCTTTTCCATCCTTTTCAACGAAACCGACTGCCCCTTTCTTAGTACCGTTTCTTCTTCCATATTTACTTCACATTCTCCAAAAGAAACAATCCCGTTTTCTTCTTTTACAGAGTATCTTCGTAACACAGCTTTAATTTTAGCCAAAAGAATCGGCAATGAATACGGTTTGCATATAAAATCATCTCCACCGACATTTAAAGCCAATAATATACTTTCCTCCCCTGTTTGGGAACTGATGAACACAATAGGAATTTGTGTTTCCTCCCTTATCTGCTTGCATAAATTGTATCCACATCCATCCCCAAGATTGATGTCAAGTAAAATCATGCGTGCAGTATTGGCTTCCATAAATTCATAATACCCCTCTACACTAAATACCGCCTCTGAACAGATTCCCGACAGATTTAAGTATTTGCAGGTGTTTTCTGCTAAAGGCTTCTCATCTTCAACGATCAGACAATCATATGTCAAATATATCATATCCTTTCTTGCGGCAGAAACGTCGATGTATTACTCCGCCCTTATAAGATTACAGGGAACGATTTTCCTAATTTTTAATGCTGATATAACTGCGGTAAACGCACCAACCATTTCTGCACATAATATGAGTGTTACAATCCAGATTACCGGAAACGCAAACGCAATTTTATGAACACCCATTCCGCTAAACAAGGTTACTATCAGGATATTGGAACAACAGTATAAGAAAATATTGCCTATGATGCTTCCGACTGCAATATAGAGCATAAATGTCATCATAGTCTGAACTACAATCTGTCTGGTAGAATATCCTAATGCTTTCATTATCCCAAAATCCCCTTTTCGTGTCAACAAAATAGAATTTGTCACAAAATATCCCATAATTATGATAATCAATAGCATAATTATGATAATAAAGAACACAATTGCCGACACACTGCTAACAATAGGTAAAAACTGTGAATAAAATATCTGGTCAAAACCTCCAACATATGACAGCCTGCCTTCAAATTCATCTTCCAGTGCAGTGCAGAATTTCTCTGTGTCAGCACCCGCATCTAAATAGACATGGATTGTCTGCCACTCTGCTTCAGGTTCAATCAGCCTTAATCCTTCCATCGTAAGGTATATATCCATTCCTCCCGTATAAGTTCCCTGCGTAAAGCCAACAACAAGAAATTCTTCCTCTTTTGTCGTTTCCTGAAAAATCTGACTTATTTTTATTGTATCTCCGATATTCTTATCTAATGCATTTGCCAGTTTACCTGAAATCGCAACTTCATTCTCATGTTTTGGATAACGACCTGAATATACAGAAGGATTTTCCAATGCCCCATAATCACTGTACACACCTAATGATGCATATACAGTACCTTCACATAAAAGTCTTGAAGAACCCGGCTCAATAGCAGTCATAATCTTACGCACTTCAGGTTTATCCAACTCACTTGCTATTTTCCTTGTTTCTTCTGGTATAACCGCCTGAATATTTACGGAATAAACCTCCGCACCGACGATCTGTAGCAGTCCATCATCATCTTTTACCAGCCTTGCATACAATATAACGGCAAAACCAGCCACACACATGATTACAGCTATTGTAAGACTTATGAATATGCTTTTTACTCTTTCAAAATCTATCATTTTTAGTGAAATGGATAAATTTATAGGAAATGGCATTTTCTCTACTGTCAACCTGCTTTTTTTACAGCAGGATATACCAGTTCTTTCCTGAAAAGCCTCCACTGGTCTAAGCCTGATGATTCCCTTTGACAAATACAAAGTAATAACACCAATCATTACCAAAATAACCAAAATATCCCGTATCACAGTCTGCCCTAAAAATGCCGTATTCCATACAAAGCCAATATCTGTGGCAATACTCCCTACAATCATGGACATAACGGATTCGGAAACAGCTACACCAGCCACAGAACCAAGCAGCCCAAGCAAAAGAAATTGTATAATATATGTCATTACAAGCCAAGAACCTGTATAACCAATTGCCTTTAATGCTCCTAATTCTTTTGAATCCTTATCTAACGTATTTTTCATATGAAATCCAATGACAACAAAGCAGGCAATTATGCCTATCAGTGAAGCAACATTCATAACTACAACATAAATATTGATATTATTGCTCCGACTGTTTTCGGCATACTCTATATCTGAATTGGAATAGAAGTCCAATTCGTTTCCTTTTTCTGCTATAAACTCTGAAAACTTATTTGATACTTCGCCTGCTTTCCCCCTTGCCCTGACTAAAACAATCGCAGCCTCTGTATCTGCCCCTGCCTTCTCTCTTAAAGAATAAAATTGGCTTTCTGGCAAATCAAAAGCAAGATACGACCTGCTACCAAAAAGCACATCCTCTGTAAAACCTGCAATAGTAAATGATTCTTGTTTATTCCCGAATGAGATATTAAGCGTATCGCCTAATTGGAAACCAAAGAATGTTTTGCACACATAAGGCACATAGATACCATCTGCCGGCATCTCATCCAGCCTTTCTGCTATTTTTAGGCAAGACAGTTGTTCTGTCCTGTCGGCGTTCCTGAAAGTCCATCCACCATTAATTAAATCCCCATCCCCATCTTGGATATTTGAATTTTTCAGTAATATTGCATCAATTACTTCAATCTCTGATATTTCTTCATTCACCTGTCCAAAATCAATAATTTCATTTTGATATTTTTCACAAAAAGAGTAAGGCAGAGTTGCCGCAAAATCAGCACTGTTTGTTTCGGCGATTTTTTCCTGATACAGCCTTTTAAACCCTTCGGTTAATTGGCTTCCTGTATGGTATAACAATACTGTAAGCATAATGAAAAGAAAAAAGGCAATTGAAGTTCTTCTGCTCTTTTTGATATTTGATTTGATTAGCAATAATGTATTTTCTACCATACTCTTACCACCCCATCCTTTCGAGGAAATAAATCAATTTCTCCTTCCTTTCCTCTGTTTCGCCTTCATATGTCCCAAGCACACATTCGCCATCTATCCGTCCATCTTTGAGGTAAAGAATCCTGTTCCCCCTTAAAGCGGACTTCAAATCATGTGTTACCATAATGATAGTCTGACCTCTATGGTTAAATTCCGTCAGCAGATCCAAGACTTCCTTTCCAGACGTAGAATCAAGTGCCCCCGTCGGCTCATCAGCAAATACGACTTCAGGATTATTTATCAGCGCCCTGACAATCCCTACCCTTCCCATTTGCCCACCTGAAATCTGTGAAGGGTATTTTACCCACTCTTTCTCTGTAAGTCCAACTTCCATAAACAATTCTTTTCCCTTTTCGATTATCTGCTTTTTGCTTTTACCTATAAGCAGACCACTTATCAGAACATTATCCATAAGATTCATACTGTTAATAAGATAAATCTGTTGAAAAACATAACCGCAGTTAATCCTCCGAAACGTTGCTAATTGCTTTTCAGAGTATTTTGTAAAATTTGTGCCCTTAAAATAGATTTCCCCCATGCTTGCCCTGTCCATTCCAGAAAGCATATGGAGCAGAGTAGATTTTCCGGAACCAGACGGTCCCATGAAAACGGTAAAGTCCCTGTCAAAAAGCTGAATATCCATGTTCTTGATGACGTGCTGCTGCACTTCGCCATTTATATAACTTTTACATAACTTTTTTGTATTGATTATAACATTCGTAGTTTTATCCATTTGTTTCCTCCCATAACAATCCGTTCTTCATTAAAACTATCACTCAATATTTAATTTAATTATTTTCAAATTCAAAGTTAATTTGACCTGCAACACATTCTAAGTCAAATTTACTGTATGTGGTGTTAATAATCTTCTTCTCACTCGTCATTCCGTAAGAGGTATTTCCAATCTTAATTTTACCGAAAGTTGTATTAATTAAATAGTCATGGTCACTTTCTGCGCCGGAAAGTTTTACGTTTAAAGTTCCTGCACTGCACAAGGCATCGGCATTGCCTGTAATTTTACCTTCCGCATTTATTGTCCCCATTCCCAAAATGATATTAGCATCAATAGTAGTAAAACCCACTATGTCAACTGTGCCAATAGCTGCATCAATTTGAAGATTTTCGCATTTTACATTTTCCACATGTGCATCTGCATTTCCGTTTACCAAAATAAATCCATCAAACTTTTTATCTAATGGAATATAAAGATAGACTTTATTGTCCCCTTTCTTTGTTGCATTTCCGGTCTTCTGAGAGCCATCTACATAAAGTATACTGTCCTTTACATAGCATTGATAATCAAATCCGTTGCTGATTTGACCTTTCTCAACTTTAAAGCCAATTTCTTCCTTATCCCATGTTTCCACATAAAGAACTCCGCCACCGAAAACAATATCAACAGATTTTACTGCATCCTTTATTTCGATTAAATCTTTATTTGCTGCCTTTCCCTGATCCATTGTAAATAATGCTATCGTAATCACCATAGCCATCGTCAAAAAAACTCCTAATATTTTATTCATAATCATTCTCCTTTTCTTAACTTTTAGGCTGCTGCTATTCCCTATGCCACATATAATAACACTAAAAATCTTAGCTGTCTTTAACTGAAACCTTAACAATCCTTAAAAGCTACTATCACCCAATCTTGGGAACATTTATACCTTATTCTGCAACTCCCGTAAATGTCTAAGCTGTGCTTCACTTAATGTTCTTGGTTTTCAAACCTGACAAGATTTTTCGGTAAAACATAAATTTTGCTAACTTCTGTCCATGACTTTAAACGGATTATCTCTGGAAACACTTTTCCCATGTGATTGATGATGATATGTACACCATTATCCAAGACATCCGGAATGCCCATAAAGGTAATATTGATTCTGCCCTCCTAATACCGTAACCGAACATTGGGAAGAAATTCTTGAAAAGGCAGATTCCTTTGCAGGAACTTCCAAACAAAAGCTTGCCTACATATTCAGCCAGTTTTTAAAAATCAAGCCTACCGAAAAGAATATTGATGATATGGCAGATATGCTTGGTCAGTCTGTAATCTTAGAGCCTGATACAAAGAAACGCCGAAACAGTGAGAAGCGGAAACAGTCTAAAGACTAAATCAATGCAAAACAAAAGGAACTGCATTTATTAGCAATTCCCTGTTACTGTATCGTATTATCCCTCTGCCTTAACCAACTCCACCACATTATTCAAATTGCAATCCAGCGCATCACAAATTCGTATTAGCGATTCCATAGAAATGTGCTGCCCCTTGTTCATGTTGGCAAGCACATTCGTGGTAAGCCCTGCTTCAATACGCATTTGGCTCTTAGTCATTCCTCTCTCTAAGAGCAAATGCCACAGAGGTAAGTAACTGACTTTACGCATAGCATTTTCCTTTCTTTCAAACAAACGTTTTATTGCCCGTTTTCTCTGTTTTTCGCTTTTCATTCTATCAGAAACATTGTCTTTTATCAATCAAATCTTGACTGTTGGCGGTATTTCCTGTTGTTTTGCCAATCATATTTTTGTTACACCTATTTGGGTATGAAGTATTTGATATGCGGACGCAGGAGTCTAAAAAGCTAAGTTAACGTATTTTTCCCCAAAATGAACTGGCTAATATGCTTTCCCATATTGCTTGGGAAATGAGAGGTTTCGTAAGGAACATGATTAGGAAGGTAACGGTTAAAATCAAAAATGGTTCGTATTTTCCGTTGATATTTTCTTTGTCTGTATGAGGATGAATTTGTACTTTTTCTGTAAGCTTCTGAAAAAGGATGGCCAGGTAATAACCCAAAAGCGTTCCTATCGTGTTCGTAATCAAGTCATCCACATCTGTTAACCGGAAGGTAAAAATTTGCAGCGCTTCAATTCCTGCCGATAGTCCAAATCCCATAAAGGCCACTTTTTTTAATGAGCGATATTCACTCCAGATACGGGGCACAAAAAAACCAAGAGGAATGAATAATATAATATTTAATATGGTATTTTTGATATAGGCCGCCGGACTATTTACAATGTCAACAAGGGGTATCCAGTTAACGCTTAAATCTGCTTTCAACGAGTTTATGGCAGGTATACCCGTAACGGAAAAGATTCCCGATACATAAATTGCAAATATGATTATTTCTATCTTTTTTCCTATCGTATACCTTTTCAAAAAATGCAGCATGACAAGCATAATTGGTAAAAGAACAAGAAATGCCGAAAAGGCATCTATAGCAATGGACAAGAAACGAATCATGTGAACCTCCACTCCTCTTCTCTTCTTTCGTATATTTTAATCCTTCCATTGCAAAAAATTTTCAAAGAACTCTCACAAAAATCTTAATTTTCTCTTAATCTCACCTTGCCTGAATTGATTTTTAAGCGGTATTATGCTAATCGTTACTATTTTGCCTCAATGGATAACCGATTGCATTCCAATCCCCACTCTTCTTCCGTTGCGGGTCTTATGTTGTCAATTTTCAGTTGATACTTGGAAATAGCCGTTGCCAGATCCAGATAAGCCTGTTCCATATCGGAAATCCTTACATCTTCCACATTTGTTTCAGCCACCTCAAAGGTGTAGATTTGCCCCGGTTCAAGCGTCTTTCCCAATTCCTCTCCTACAAAAATGGTAAAGGGACTTTCCTGAAACAATGTGACAACCGCAACCTGCGGAGTCGTATCATCTAAAACATAATCGGGAATCACCTCACGCACTGTTGCCGTAAAGCTGCCACGAATCACCGCATTGCCCGTAAGTTCCTTGTTGACTGAAGTACAGCCATCCTCATAGCCCTTTTGATAGCCCTCATCATATTGATCTGAAGCATTCCTGCCACATGCGGAACATGCCGCAAGAAGAAACACCGCCATCAACACCGTACATAAAATCCTTTTCATATTTTGACCTCCTTACCGATACTTGCTTATCAGATTATCCTTTTTTTCTTTTACTTTTCTGCCAATATTCCTGCCTGTATAAAAGACACTCATGAAATCTCCACCATGAGAAAGCCGCCATTTTTCCCAAATTGTTCTCATATCGATCGTGCTTCTCCTTTGCTATCCATACCTATTTTTTCTTAATATGGCTATTCTACCACCCTTTGACATGAACTGCAATTATAAAGCTCATGTAAAACTTTTTACAAATCTATTGAAATTCAAGACTTTTTATTCTACAATATATCATATTGATATATTTGTTGGATTTTTTTATTGATATATATTTTTTATACTTAGAGTAATTATGATGGAAAGAAAAGAAAGGAAAAGAACAATGGCAAACGAGAAAAAAATTGATTGTGTCATATTGGGTTTATTAAGCCATGAAGAATTGACAGGATATGAAATAAAGAAAAGAATGGACACAATGCTTAAATATTTTTGGAGTGCCAGCTACGGCAGCATATATCCCGCATTAAGCGATTTGGTTCATCGTGGCCTGGCTACCAAAAGAGAATCTGGCGAAAACAAAAGAAATAAACTGATTTATGCTATAACGGACCATGGACGGGACTATCTAAAGGAATGGCTGACCCTGCCCGTCTACAAAGATGAGCTTCGCTACGAAACCTTACTCAAACTATTTTTCGGAAATGAACAAGGTGCAGAATGCGCAGTACATCATATTGAATCCTTTGAGGAAAAAATAGAAAAAGAACTGCCCTATCTTCTAGGTGCACAAGAAATGTTAAAGAAAAGCCTCAATGACGATACTGCTCACAAATACTATTTGCTTACGGTAGAGTTTGGAATAAAGACCTATGGCGCTTATTTAGAATGGTGCAAAGAAGCCAGAACACTTTTAATGGAGAATGGAGGATGAGCAAATGTTGGGACATTTTGGATTTTCATATATAGGACTGCTATTTTTAATATTGTTATTCATTCCAAATATTCTTTGGATAGGAAAAAAACCGCAGGGATATACTTCTCAAAATGAAAACAGCATATTTTTATTCTTGGAAAGAACAGGTGAAGTGTTGACTACAATTTGTGTATTGATTTTTGATGATTTCAATTTGCATGATTGGTCAAATTGGTCCTGGTGGCTTATTTCGGCCCTTCTATTCATGGCAATGTATGAATTATGGTGGATACGCTATTTTCGAAGTCAAAGGCAGCTATCAGATTTTTATAGTAGTTTCTTAGGCATTCCCCTTGCCGGAGCAACGTTACCTGTGATTTCTTTTTTCCTGCTTGGCATATACGGCAAAGTCATATGGCTGTCAGCCGCTACAATACTCCTTGGAATTGGACATATAGGAATCCATATACAGCATAAAGCCAGCATAAGAGAAAAAGCCGCCAAGCCCTGATGTTTACGGGCTTTGCAGCTTAGCTCCTTACATCCTGTCTATTTACCGACCATCTCATGAATCTTCTTCATAGCCTCTCTTATCCCGCCAACCTCATCGATAATCCCTTCTTCCACCGCTTCCTCACCGACTAAAATACTGCCCACATCCTTCGTCAGCACCTCGGTTTCCATCATCAAATCTACCAGACGCCTTTCCGAAATCCGGCTGTGCTTTACAACAAATCCGGTAATTCTTTCCTGTATCTGTTTAAAATAATCAAAGGTCTGTGCCACACCGATTACCATCCCGTTTAAACGCACCGGATGAATCACCATGGTTCCCGTTGGGACAATATAGGAATAGTCCGTACTGGCGGCAATGGGCACTCCAATGGAATGGCTTCCCCCAAGCACAAGGGAAACCGTAGGCTTGCTTAAGGAAGCAATCATTTCCGCTATGGCAAGTCCTGCCTCCACGTCTCCGCCCATCGTATTTAATAAAAACAGCACCCCGTCTATGTCCTGGCTGTCCTCAATAGTTGCAAGCTGGGGAAGCAGATGTTCATATTTGGTAGTTTTGGAACCGCTTGATAAGTTTTCATGTCCTTCAATTTCCCCAATAATGGAAATCAACTGAATATTATGTTTTTCCTTGTTCTTATTCAAAGTAGTCTGACCGCTTTCCTTGATCCGTTCATCCGAATGCTCTTCCTGCTTTCTCTTTTCTTCCTGATTCACGTTTCCCTTTGTCTCCTGCCTGTTCTTTTTCTTACTATCCTCTTTCATAGGGACCTCCCATGGTTTTCGTTTTTTCAATGACGAACATGACCTTCCTTTCACGCTTGCCCCACAACTTAAGTAAGCACAAAAAAGGAAGCTTTCGCTCCCTTTTAGTTTTCTACTTATCCGATTTTTTATACAACATCAAAATAATTTTTATCCGGCTCCTCTATATCGTAATGCATTTGCTCCTCCGGCACCTGGTATTCATAATCCATTTCCTTTTTTACATGCCTTTTGGGAACCGGGAGCGGATTTTCTATAAATTGAGTGTGAGTCATATTGGACCGCTCCTTTTCCATATCAGGCTGTTCCAATTTCATGTTTGTTTGTTTGTTTGGCTGTTCCAGTTTCACATCCTGCGATTTCACCCCTTCAGTCCCTTTAGAATCTTCCGTTTTTTTCATTGGCTCCGCTGCTACCGGCTGCTGCTTATCCACGCTTTTACGGAAAAATGATGTTTTCTTTGCGGTTCCATTTTTATCCAGTTCCGGCTTTGTTTATTCCTCTCCTGAAAGTAATCCTGCTGCAATCATGGCATTTCTTCGGATTTCCTCATCCGTCAATTCCAGGAAATTTGGAATGCCATCCCGCTCCTTGATCACTTCCTCTTTTTCCATATTTCCTGATATCGTTTCATTTTGCTTCATCTGCTCACCTATCTTTTCAACCTGCAACGATTTTCCTGACTCCGGATAGAAGCCTTCCTCGCTCTTTTTTGCTT
>CAMWWJ010000071.1 GCA_947177925.1 uncultured Lachnospiraceae bacterium | reverse complement strand
GCGGTACTAACGCACCAAAATACGGTGCGTAAGTGCCGGCGACTTTGCCAAGGCCGCTAAGACTATTCTATGCTCTGCCAGCTCCCACTGTGTATCGAAAGGCTATCTACTTCTTTCAAAAAGATAGATCATATTGTTACCTGCTGTAGATTTGAAAACTAATTTTATTGGAAACAGACAATGGGTATGCTATAATACATAAAGCAGGTCGACAGTCGGGGCAATCGGTAATGGACAGGCATTATGAACCGACAATCAACAGAAAGGGAAACGAATATGAAAAAGATACTAGCAATCATTCCGGCAAGAAGCGGGTCGAAAAGTGTGATTAATAAGAATATACGTCTGATTAATGGAAAGCCCATGATGGCCTATTCCATTGAACATGCAAAGGAATCCAAATATATCAATCGAATTATCGTAACAACAGACAGTGAAGAGTATGCTGCAATAGCCAGAGAGTATGGAGCGGAAACGCCTTTTATAAGACCGGCAGAGCTGGCAGCGGACAATTCGCTGGATATTGAAGTGTTTGAACATGCTTTATCCTGGCTTGAAAGAGAAGAAGGTTATGTGCCTGATATTATCGTGCAGCTTCGTCCTACAGATCCTATCCGCAATCCGGAAGACATTGACAAGATGATAGAAATGATGTTAGAAGACGAAACGGTAGATGCAGTGCGCAGCGTAGCTCTGACAGATACCGTTCCTCATAAAATGTGGTATGTAGGAGAAGATAATGTGATGGAGCCTATTATGAAGGATATTCCGGAAGGCTACAATATGCCAAGGCAAAAGCTGCCTAAAATCTATCATCAAAACGGAAATACAGATGTGCTCCGTCCTGGCAATATTACGAAATACCATTCCATGACAGGGAAAAAGATCAAGGGCTACATTATGAGCGAAATGTATGATGTGGATACAGAGGCAGATTTTGCAAGGATTTCCGAATGCCTGAAAATCAGACAGGGTGGAAAAATATTTGTTTTTGACATAGATGGGGTGATTGCTCAATTGCGAAAGGACTTATCCTATGGAGAAACGGGTCCAAATGAAAAGATGGTAAAAATTGTAAATGAGCTGTATGACCTTGGAAACCGTATTGTGCTCTTTACGGCAAGAGGCTATGTAACAGGGATTGACTGGAGAGAAACAACGGAAAAGCAGATGAGGGAATGGGGAGTAAAGTACCATGAGCTTCATATGGGAAAGCCAAATGCAGATTATTATGTGGACGATAAAATGCTGAGCCTGGATTTTCTCTACCGTGAATTTGGGGAGTAGTGGAAAATGACAGCAAATGCCATCGTGTAAATAAATATAAAATAAGCCCGGTAGTGACGAGAAACAATTTCCATAAGGAGGAAAAGGTTTCGGTTACTACCGGGCTTTTTTGCTGGAGAAAATTATTAACAATATCCATTAAACAGCATTCCGCTGTAAGCACTGGTCATATATGGATTGGCGAAATTTTTCCCCGGATTTTTGTAAGCAACAATTTTTTTATCCGCATATTCCATAGGATTTAATGAAATAAAATTGGTCTTTTTCAGAACAGAATGGGTAAAATCCTTTATGGAGTGAAAGGTTTCATTTACGTCTTCGTTAAGGGCAGCCTGTGATAACTGTTTTTCATCAAGCTCCAGTGCGCCGCTGTCTGTAATATGGACTCCTAAATGGTCAAAGTCAGCGGAGTGAACGAAAGCGATATGGGACATTTCATTTACCAGACGGTTGCTTCCGGGCTGGCTTTCGATATATTCAGAGGCTGCTTTTAAAAAGCTGTTATAACCGCCGATTAAAGTATGGATATTTTCCTTTAAGCTTTCCACATCGTTTTTAATACCGATAACGGCCACATCATCTTTTGATTCGCTTAATCCTGTTAAAGAAATTTCGTACATTTTCTCAATCGTAAAATGATTGGAATAAGTAGTGTGGGCGACACCGTTAATCGTAAATTCAGCATTGGAAGCACTTCTTGTAATTTCCCCAATGCTCAGATATTCCACTGCACCGGATTCCATGCTCGTATGTTCGTCGGAAATCCGGAACAGAAACTTGCGGTTTTCAGGAAGCCCGGTTTGATTGGAACTTAGCTTTAAGGAAGAATTTCCTTCTTCATCCTCTATGACTTCTGCGGTTATGCCAATTTCAGCATTGTTGATCAACCTGCCTAATCGATCCTGAATATCTTTATTGGTATCATTTTCATTTATGCTGAATTGGAATTCATAATTCAAATCATTTATGCTTAAGTCAAAAGAATAGGTAGCAGGATTCAAAGCTGCCGTTTCATTGGAGGGTAGGAAATTCCCCAAATTTACCTGTGAAGTGGCAAGACTGTTTATCTGTATTTCCAAAGTATTGTCTTCCGATGCCTGAGCCATGTCGCCGATATATTCTGCGGTTACCAAAGACTCATTGCTGGAATAGGCGGCTTTTTTATTCAAAAGCTCATGTTCATTAAGCCCTCCGAGAGAAGCAATGGTATTGCGGAAGGATCTGGCATTTTCCTTTAGTCCTATTGCAAAGGATTTATAATCTGCTTTCTCATTTAAAAGGTATAGAGGGGATTCCTTATCTAATTTTACGATGGAATTGTATAAGCGGCGTAATTCACTTTTCTTGTGAGCATCAAAGGATGTACTTGTCTTTGGTGCATATGAAGTCAGATAATAATTATAAGCGGTATTGAGCGCTGAAAAATTAACAGCCATATTTGCCCCTCCTTTCTTCCATGAATGTGATACTATAGGCTTCAATGCCGTCATCAGGACAAAAAACTATTGATACTTTATTTTAACACTTTCCTATTATAGATACAATACAAAAAATGACGGATTTTCACAAAGATTTCACATTTTGGATAGAAATATTTTATAAAGACTATAAAAAAGTATCGGCATCTCTTACAGAAAAGTTTACGGGAAATACCAAAATAACAGAAGAGACTGTTCTGAAGGAAAAAATCGTTGACGATAGGACAATACTATGATATAGTAATCAAGCGAGATGAGATTCAGGTCTTTTTTTTATGCTCAAAAAATGGGCTGAAAAAGAACTCAAACGGAATGAAATATAGAAGAAATGGGCGCGGAGGTGGAAAAATGCGTACAAAAATTACATTAGCCTGCACAGAGTGCAAAAATCGCAATTACAACATGACAAAGGATAAAAAGACACATCCTGACAGAATGGAAACAAAAAAATATTGCAGATTCTGTAAGACTCACACATTACACAAAGAAACGAAATAAGATAACCAAAGGAACTGTAAACGTTTAGGCGAAAAGGAAAGTGAAAATCATGGGAGAAAACGCAACTCAGGATAAGCAGCCAAAGGTTAGCTTCAGTGAAGGTGTGAAAGCCGAATTCAAGAAAATTTCTTGGCCAGACAAAAAGACCCTGGGCAAGCAGGCAGTAGCAGTAACAGCAGTGTCTGTCGTGCTTGGCTGTATTATTGCAGTGATTGATATGGTGATTCAGTACGGTGTCAATTTCTTAACAATGTAAGGGTGAGGGTGAAAATATGGCAGAAGCAAATTGGTATGTGGTTCATACCTATTCAGGGTATGAAAATAAAGTAAAAGCCAATATTGAAAAAACCATTGAGAACAGACACCTGGAAGAGGAAATCTTGGAAGTAAGAGTTCCCATGCAGGATGTTGTGGAATTAAAAAATGGTGCAAAAAAGACCGTTCAGAAAAAAATGTTCCCAGGTTATGTGTTGATCAATATGGTTATGAATGACGATACCTGGTACGTTGTCAGAAACACAAGAGGCGTAACTGGATTTGTAGGGCCGGGAAGCAAGCCGGTACCGCTTACAGATGCAGAAATGAAGCCCCTTGGAATTAAAGTTGAAAACATTTCAGTTGATTTCGGTGAAGGAGATACGATTGCTGTTGTTGCAGGTGTCTGGAAGGACACTGCAGGCGTTGTTCAGAGGATGGATTACAGTAAGCAGACAGCAACCATTAATGTAGAAATGTTCGGAAGAGAAACACCGGTAGAAATCAGTTTTGCTGAAGTGCGAAAAATGTAACAGTTGATGTTCATAGGATTCATTCCTACTTATATAAATATGAAGTGAAAAGAATGACGTATGAGCTGTGGGAGGATTTCTTCGATCCGCCACTACCACAATTTATTAGGAGGTGCCAAAATGGCAAAGAAAGTAGAAGGATATATTAAGTTACAAATCCCTGCTGGTAAAGCTACACCAGCACCACCAGTTGGACCAGCACTTGGTCAGCATGGTGTAAACATTGTTGAATTTACAAAACAGTTCAACGCAAGAACAGCAGATCAGGGAGATTTGATTATCCCTGTTGTTATTACAGTATATGCAGACAGAAGCTTCAGTTTTGTTACAAAGACTCCGCCGGCTGCAGTACTTCTGAAAAAGGCTTGTAAGATTCAGTCCGGTTCTGCAACACCGAACAAGACGAAGGTTGCAAAGATTTCAAAAGAAGAGCTTCAAAAAATCGCAGAGCTTAAAATGCCTGATTTAAATGCGGCAAGCCTGGATGCAGCTATCAGCATGATTGCAGGTACTGCAAGAAGTATGGGTATCACAGTAGAAGAATAATTGTGAGGATATTCCCAACAGCAAATATAACATGTGGGAGGAGATAAAGCTCCGCCACTACCACAAGGAGGTAAAAACAAAATGAAACATGGTAAAAAATATAATGAAGCTGCCAAGCTGATTGATCGTGCAGTTCAATACGAAGCAGCAGAAGCAATTTCTTTAGCTAAGAAATCAGCTACAGCAAAATTTGATGAGACAATCGAAGTTCACATTCGAACAGGCTGTGACGGACGTCATGCAGAACAACAGGTTCGTGGTGCAGTTGTACTGCCAAACGGTACAGGTAAGGCTGTAAAGGTTTTAGTGTTTGCAAAAGGCGATAAGGTAAATGAAGCAGAGGCAGCAGGCGCAGATTTTGTAGGCGGCGATGAATTGATTCCAAAGATTCAGAATGATGGCTGGCTGGATTTTGATGTAGTAGTTGCTACACCAGATATGATGGGTGTTGTAGGACGTCTTGGTAAGGTACTTGGACCAAAAGGCTTAATGCCTAACCCAAAAGCCGGAACAGTTACAATGGATGTTACGAAAGCCGTTAATGATATTAAAGCAGGTAAGATTGAATACAGACTTGATAAGTCAAACATCATCCATGTTCCTGTTGGTAAAGCTTCTTTCTCAGAAGAAAAATTACAACAGAACTTTGATGCTTTAATGGAAGCTATCGTAAAGGCAAAACCAAGCACATTAAAGGGACAGTATTTAAAGAGCATTACTCTTACATCTACAATGGGACCTGGTGTCAGAGTCAGCACAGCAAAATACTAATTTGTAAAAATAGATTATTTAAGAATAATAAAGAGAGCATGGCAGAGGCTGTGCTCTTTTTGCGTTACAATTTAGCGGGGGAGCCTCTCAAGTGTGCAAACCATAGGAATACAGGTATTTCCATATTGTAAGCATGGTTGTCGATAGAATAGGGTTTACATAAGTGGGGAAATGTGGCATGATAAAAGCAGAATAAAGCAACCATGGAATCAGGGGGGGATGGAATGAAAAGAAAAGGCAGAAGGCAGGCGGGAATTTTTGCAATAGCATTATTGGCAGTATTGCTTTTCGGGGCAGTAGTGCTTGCAGCAGTATGGATTTATAAAAATAAAGGAGCCGGGCGGGAAATCACGGAAACACTAAAGCAGGAGGAAGAAGGAAGGGGCAGGGAAAAGACTGGAACAGAAATAGACGAAAGCAGGCTGGTAAACGAAGTAGTTCCTCCTAAGGAAGAGAAGGAAGAGCCTCAGGGCAGCAGTAATCCCCAACTGCAGGCAGGGGAAGCAGCCCAATACGAAGGAAAATACGGGGAAATTCTGGCAGATCCGGAACGGATGAAGGCAGAGAGGATTTATGCGAAAGAAGCGGTAAATGAAGAGGAGGTTGTTCTTGCATTTGCCGGGGACGTGTGTTTCGATGAAAGCTATTCCAATATGTATTACTTATCTCAAAGAGGAGGAGATATTACAAAGTGTCTGTCAGAGGATTTGTATAAGGAAATGACAGAAGCAGATATTTTTATGGTAAATAATGAATTTACCTATACCACAAGAGGGGAACCTATTCCTGAAAAAGCATTTACATTCAGAAGCAATCCGGAAAATGTAAAGCTTCTTAAAGATATGGGAGTGGATATTGTATCTTTAGCCAATAATCATGCCTATGATTATGGAGAAATTTCCTTGTTGGATACTCTGGAAACCATTGAAAATGCCCAAATGCCATATGTAGGCGCTGGAAGAAATCTGGAGGAAGCCGGAAAGCCGGTTTATTTTATTTGTAATGACATTAAGATTGCATTTGTATCTGCCACACAGGTGGAAAGGCTGGAAAATCCCGATACAAAAGGAGCGACAGAAAATAGTCCGGGGGTATTCAGGTGTTGGGGAAACCAACTGGATCATCTGCTGGAAAAAATAAAGGAAGCCAAGTCAAACAGCGATTTTGTAGTGGCTTATATACATTGGGGAACAGAAAATACAGATGAACTGGATTGGGCTCAGACTTATCAGGCACCGTTGATTGCAGAAGCAGGAGCGGATGTGATTATCGGTGGTCATACCCATTGTCTTCAGGGAATAGACATAGTGAAAAACGTGCCGGTTATTTATAGCGTAGGAAACTTCTGGTTCAACTCCAAAAATCTGAACTCCTGCATCGTAAAGGTGGCAGTGAATAAGCAGGGGCTGAAATCCTTTCAGTTTATTCCGGCAAAAACGGAAGGCTGCAGGACATTTTTAGCTGCAGGGGAGGATAGGAGTCAGATTATGGAGTATATGAGAGGGATTTCGCAGAATGTGAGAATTGAAGATGACGGGACGGTAAAGTGGTAGGAGAAAAAGGTGACCAACTGTGAAAAGCTGGTCGCCTTTCTTTTATGAGCCGTTAAATATTTGGAAATAACTGCATAAAAGAATTATTTACTTTTAATAACACAATTTGAATGGTACAATTGAATCAGCATATGATAGAATAAAGATAAGAAGTTTGCTTGTGGTGACAGCTTATGGAGGAATGAAGAGTGATTGAGAATGAAAAAGCATAAGAAAAAGAAAAAAAAGGGGAATAAAGTACAGATTGCGGTGAAAGCTGCCACTATCACCATAGTGGGCGCAGCTTTTCTTTTTGGGCTGGCATGTTTGTTGGAAAAAGGGCTCCGGATAGATGAAAGGGGAGCTGTTGTGGAGGCTTGGAAAAATTCTGTTTCCCAGAATACTTATAATACAGAGCTAATATCCCAAGACCGCAGGGAAGCGGTTGAACAGGCGGAGCGTCTGGCAGCAGCTTATGATTATGACGGTGCCATTAACCGAATCCGGGAAATAGAAGGATATGAGACGGATATAGAGCTTCAGGTAAAAATGAACATATATGAGTTTGCAAAAGCATCTTGCGTGCCGGTAAATATAAATGAAGTAACCCATGTATTTTATCATACACTGGTAGTGGATCCTAGACGCGCCTTTGCCAATCAGGATACAAATTTTCAGGCGGTGGGAAATAACCAGTGGATGACTACTATAGATGAGTTTAAGAAGATTACACAAGAAATGTATGACAGGGGATATGTTATTGTAGGTCTCCATGATTTGATTGATGTCAGTACTGATGAAAACGGAAGCATTGTGTATCAGCCTGCAACAATTATGCTGCCTCCGGGCAAAAAGGCCTATGTATTGTCACAGGATGATTTGTGTTATTATCACAGCTATGACAATTATGGATATGCGGCAAAAATGATTTTGGATGAAAACGGAAAGCCAATTTGTGAATACATACAGGAAGATGGAACTATTGTAACGGGAGCTTATGATGTGGTGCCGCTTTTGGATGCATTTATCGAAGAACATCCGGATGCTTCCTACCGGGGAGCAAAAGGTACCATTGCCCTTACCGGCTATAATGGGATTCTTGGATACCGTACGGATAACAGTTATCTGGATATTAATGGTGACATAAGCCATGCCAAGAAGAACTGGCTTAAGGCACACCCGGACTTTGATATAGAGAAAGAGAGGGCAGAAGCCAGAAAAGTTGCTAAGGCCATGAAGGAGGACGGCTGGGAATTCGCCAGCCATACATGGGGCCATATAAGGATTGGAGATGCGGATTTAGCGCAGGTTATGGCAGATACACAAAAATGGCATGAAAATGTGGAACCGTTAGTAGGGAAAACCGATACAATTATTTTCGCCCATGGTCAGGATCTTGGTATATGGGGGAATTATAATGAAGCTAATGGGAAGTATCAATATTTAAGAGAGCAGGGCTATAGTATTTTTTGCAATGTGGATGCGGGCCAGTACAGGACCTGGTTTGGTAAGGATTATCTGCGTCAGGGAAGAAGGAACCTGGATGGTTTCCGTATTTACTATAATGCTATTGGACAGCAGGATAACGTGGCAGATTTATTTGACGCATCCAAGATCATAGACCCATTGCGTCCACCAGTGCCGCCGTTGTAGTAGCGGGAAGAATGTATACAATGGATTTTTGCAGCTCCAGATGCAGGAAGCATGAAAACAAAAAAGACAGTCGGGTAATTGACTGTCTTTTTTTGTTAAAATATTCTTGCCATTATGGAATTTTCCAGTGTTCATATTGCAGACAAACTAAAGATAAAGTATAATATTATAATGTAATTAAATATTTAAGCAAAGGCTATAGTTTCTTGTGCCGGGAGGGAAAGCTATGCTTCATATTGCAATATGCGATGATGAACAATATTATTTGGAAAAAATAGAAAAACTGCTTCAAGAACAATTGCTTCAACAGGGAATCAGCATTTTTAAGCTGGATACTTATTCATCCGGGGAAACTCTCCTTGCAGATAGTGAAGCGGTCACCCGGTATCAGGCAATCTTTCTGGATATCAATATGCCTGATATAAATGGACTGAAGGTGGCAGAAAAAATAAGAGAGCAATGCCCTAATATACTGCTTATATTTATTACAGCATTTATCGATTATGCATTAGAGGGCTACAAAATGGAGGCAATCCGCTATCTGGTAAAGGACATGCTGGAAGAAATGCTGCCGGAGTGCGTGGAAGCAATCATTAAAAAGCTTTATTTACAGGCACAGCGTATGAAATATAATTTTATAGAAGGGAAAAAAGCGCTGCCTGTAGACCGGATATATTTTATTGAAAGCCAGAAGCATAAGCTGATATTCAATGTTCATGCAGTAAAGCAAAAACAATACAGCCTGTATGATAAACTGGATAATATTGAAAAAGGATTAGCAGAATATGGATTTTTGCGGATTCATAAAAGCTATTTGGTAAACGCCATGTATATAGAAGATATTTGTAATTATAAAGTAAAGATGCAAGACGGCAGGCTTCTGCCTGTCCCAAGAGCAAAATTCCAAAAGGTAAAGGAACAATATTACGAAATAAAGGGAGATTTAGTATGATAAATTACATGCAGACCATTATGGTAACTTTCGTAGAGGCGCTTTGCTGTAAGATTTTCCTGGACACTTTTTTAGAAAAGAAATATCCCTTTAGCAGATGGAAAAATAAAATAGGATTTGCCATATTATTTATAGGTTTTATCGGAATTTCCTTTCTCAATATGGAGAGTTATGCTTTAAAGGCAGTCATTTCCATTATGCTTATATATACAGTAACCTTTGTCCAGTATGAAGGAAACAGGATACAAAATATCTTTCCTGCCATTGGCTATTATGGGCTTCTGATTTCGGTGGATAGAATCATGCTTATTCTGATACAGAATATTTTTATGAAGCAGGCAGAAAATATGTTTGACGACCCGATTAAAACGACGATTTTAGCATTGCTATGTAAAACGGTCATTTTTCTATGCATTGTCTTTTTAAATAGAAAATTTAAAGTGTACGATGGTTTTAATCTGATTCCGGACAGTGAGTGGATTCGTTTCTTGTTCTTTCCATTGATTACGATTATTTGTATGTCGGCATTTGCCATAGAAGGAAGACCAGCCGATCATGCAATGCTGATTGCCTCCTTCGGTCTTGTATTTATGAATTTTTTTGTGTTTTATATGATTCGGGATGTGGTGGTTAGAGAAAAAGAAGTGCAAAAAATACGCATATCACAGGAGAGAACCAAAAATCAAATGGATATGTATCGATATATGGAAACCGTTTATGGGCAGCAACGGAAAAAGGTGCATGAATTTAAGAACCATATGGGCTGCCTGCAGGGACTTTTAGAGGCGGAAAAATATGAAAAAGCAGTTGACTATCTGAAAAGAATAAATGAAAACTGGACGGAGGAAATAGATTACATAAACACGAATAACATCATCGTCAACAGTGTGCTCAATCAGAAATTTAAGCTGGCACAAAATAAAGGAATACCTATTGTATTGTCAGTCAGCAGTTTAAAAGAGATTCCCATTGAAGACGAGGATCTGGTTACATTGCTTGCAAACCTGTTGGATAATGCAATTGAAGCTTGTGAAAAAGTGGCCGACAAAACAAAAGTGATTAAGCTGAGGTTTGTAGACGAAAACGGAAAAATTACGATTTCCGTGAAGAATCCTACTGCAGAAGGAATCAGGCAGGCCGGAAACAGAATTCTTACCACCAAGAGAAATAAGGAAGAACACGGAATGGGGATGGAAAATATACGCAATGTGGTAGAAAAGTATGGTGGAGATGATATATTCAGTTGTAATGGAGGTTATTTTACGCATAGCATTGTCATTCAATATTAGTTGGGAATAACGCCAGAGACAGAGTTGCCATATGGATAATGGTAAAATTACCGTCGTTTTTTGCAATTTAATGTCGATTTTTGGAATAGCTATTTTAATTTATCTTTTTCCGTGTATAGTTAAGGGCAGTTGGCAAAGCTTTACAGTCTATTAGAAATACATATTAGATAACAGTAAAGGAGGTATGAGGCGGAATAAAATCAGCTCAACATTTGTTCTGAGCCGGTGTAAACGATGAAAAAGTGTAAGAGGATATTATATTTATATTCGGCAATGTTGAAATGAAGAGATAAAGCTGAAAAAGCCAATGGAAAATAAAATGCAATGTCAACTATCTTTTTTACTAGCTATTATAAAAATAAATACCTGATTGTTGCCCAAAGTAAAAACAGATGTTGGAAAAGGAGAAAATAAGATGCACAATATGGCTTGCTGTCTGACGGATTATCTGATCTTGAATGGCCTTATAGAAGGAGAGAAAAGTGAAGAATATATATATGGATTTGAAGTGATATTTGGAAAAATTCTGAATTACGGCACATTGCTGGTATTAGCCTGTATAAACCATAATTTAATTCCTACCATGTTTTTTATGGCATCCTTTTTTTCACTGAGGAGCCGGACTGGCGGATATCATGCGAAAAAGCCGTTAAATTGCTATTTGGGTACCTTTATCATTTATATATTCGTTACAAAGGCAGCAGCTCCGCTTATTATGAGCAGTCATTATTTCCTGTATGGCGTTGTTGTCATATCCGGGATTCTCATATTTGCATTTTCCCCTGTGAATCACCCTAACCTGGACTTAGACGAAGAGGAGATCAGGCAGTGTAGAAATTCATCCAGATGGCTTACAATACTGATATCTATATGTGTTCTGTTTTTTGTATGGCTGGATGTGATTCCGGTATTTCTTTCCTATGTAGTAGCAGGCATGGGAATGGATGCGGGATTGCTATTGCTGGCAAAAATAATAAAACAGGAGGTAGTAAGGAAATGAAAAAAGGAAAAGAAAAGATTTTAAAGGCTATGGTAAAGTTGGCAGAAGCAGAGGTAAAGGTAAAGGATTCGTATCTTTATTGGCCGCCTCGTTGTATCGGCTATATCTATCAGCCGAAACGCCCTAAAAG
>CAMWWJ010000070.1 GCA_947177925.1 uncultured Lachnospiraceae bacterium | reverse complement strand
TCATTTTAATGATACAATGATTTATATTTGTTTTGGAGGAAAATGAGCTTCCTGGTTTGAAAACAGTGCTTTTATTAAAATTAGTATAGAAGAATTTGATAAAAGCACCATTCCTTCACGTATGGAGATTCTCATCCAACTTTCAGTTCAAAAGTAAATGATGGAAAATATGGACCCGAAAGATATATCGAGGCTCATATTTGGAGTGATGATGTGATAAGAAAATATATGTAACAAATGCAGTATATATATTAAAGTTCTTTAAGCATAATACTATTAAAAAGAATAATTTGCCAGGCTTTAGTTCTTCCTCGCCAACATACCAGACAGCATATTACTATAAAACCTGAATGTTAATATGCGTTGCTTGTAGCAACAGGCAGTTCCTCATACACTAGTGTTAACGAATAAAAGAAAGGAGATCATCCCTAATGTTAAACGAAAACATTAAAGCAATCAGAAAATCAAAAGGACTTTCGCAAGAAGAGCTTGCTATCAAGCTGAATGTGGTGCGACAAACACTCTCTAAATGGGAGCGAGGATTGTCAGTTCCTGATTCTGATATGTTGATCTGCATATCAGAGGTGCTTGAAACACCCGTAAGCACTTTGCTTGGAGAAACTGTTATTGAATCGAAGGTTGATGACTTAAAAGCGATTTCTGAAAAACTGGAGATTATAAACTTACAGCTCGCACAAAGGAAGTCCACGATACGAAAAACGTTTCATTGGCTACTTATCTCATTGTGTATGGTTATAGTAACAATTTCTGCGGTCTTAATAAGATTAAATAGTCCTTACTTAGGTTGGAATTATAGTGACCCTGAAACCGCCGTTTTCGGAGCAGCTTTTCACACATTTGAATGGTTGTTTGTCAGGTTAGCGCCTATTATCCTTATAATGGCAATCGTTGGAATTTTCTTGACACGGAAGAAAGTATAAAACTGCTCTACTTTTTAGGTAGCGATTTATCTTAACGAAAAATCAGCTACCTTTTTATTTTCAGCAACTACCAATCACAGCACAGAGAGAACGAGGTATAAAAATGGTTGAAAACAAACAATCTCTTTTTAAAGGTATAGCCTGTGATAAAACAGCAACAGCGGGATGAGAGTGGATTTGCTTCATTGTTTTTGATGACGTTTTTCCTTAACAGCCTTTTAGAAACCTAGGGGAAAATTGCCACGGACGGCAATTTTAGTCATATCGCGCCATGGAGGGCGCTATATGACGACCCGACCGGCTTCCACAACCTTCCCAAGGCTGTTTAGGAAAAACGTCATCAAAAACACAGAAGCAAATCCACTCTCATCCCGCTGTTGCGTCCGCTCAGCCATCCCCCATCAAAAAAATCAGGCTGCATGTATCCGCTAGATCCATGCAGCCCGCTTTTTCTAATAATTTACAGAGTCCCCTGAGTAAATAAGGATTTTACATGACTGATTTCTTCCTGAGTCGCTTTTGCAGCAGGCACATAATAGGATTTTTCCCTTGCCATTTGATAAAGCTGCTCCTGGGAGGATTCACAGGCAGTACGGAACTGTTTCAGTGTATCCTTTAATTCTTTATTTTCGGTCTGTGGAATCATTTCCGCAAAACGTACCAGTTCTCCGTTAATTCCTGTTAAAGTATCAGCTACCATTGTTTTTTCCTGCATTTGCATCGTTTTTCTCCCCCTTACTGCAAAAATTTCATAAGTGCCTGCTTATTCTGCTTTGCAGTCTGAGCACCTTTTTCGAAAAATTGTTTGATTTGTCCGTCCTGACAGCATTTTGCATACTCTTCCATCTTGCAGCTGGTCGTATCATAGCCACCGATTAAATGACGGAGATTTTGAAGTTCCAATTCAGAAATATTAGCCATTTTGGCACCTCCTACGTTTTTTTACACTGTTAGTATGAGGAATTTTTCTGAAATTATACAGACAGGAAAACGATAATAAATATTTTTTCAAATGCTCGTTTCTTTTTTTTCTCCGATATCTACGATTTTACCGGCAAACTTTTTTCCAATCTCTGTTTCTAAATAGAAATGAATATATTCATATTTTTCCCACATATGCATGGGAAATATGTAATCACACCCATCTCCGGCACGCTTGAGAAAATAATCCATTCCATAGCCATAAGCCTTTTCCAGTCTTGGGTCTAAGGGAACAAAGGCAGCATGGAAATGAGTTCCCGCAATCTTATCAATTTCCTTTTCATAATTTGCCTGCATTCTGTTATTATAATCTTCTGTTTCGCCTTCCCAATGCCAGTTATTCAAATCACCTGCATGGTAAATGGATTTTCCTTCGCAAAAAACACAAAAGGCCACTCCGGCATCCGTAGACCGGAGAGTCTTTATCTCTATATCCGGAAGCTTCAGGCTCCTATCGGCTCCTAAATTGGTAAGCTTTTCCTTTACTTTTGCGGAAACACCTTTTCGTTCCAAATATCTGTCACTCAATCGAATATCACTTCCCAAAAAATAATGAATATTTTCATATTGGTGAAAAAACTTAAAAATAGAAAAATCAAAATGATCCCTATGCTTGTGGCTGGCAAACACGTAGATGTTTTTTTCTTTTGAAAATTCCGGCAGCTCTCCCTTATAATAATCAAACAACAAAATATGCTCTTCCAGCTCCACCAAAAATCCACTGTGATACAAATAAGTTACCTTCATTCCGTTTCTCTTTCCTGCTCCAATTCTTTTTTTGTTTCCTCATATCCTAATGGCTTTAATTCCATTGACTTCATGTAAAGCTTTTGAAACTGCTCCTCTTCTGCCAAATTCAGTTTCCCGCATCTTCCAATCAGCTTTTCCAGCTCATCCATTGGATTTTTTCTTTCTATTCCATTATTTTCCTGCTCATTTTTTCCTTCATCCGCATTTTCAATACAGTCCTTCCCATAAAGAAATGCTCCTGCCAAAGAAGTATTTCCAACAGCAGTTACCTTGCCCGCAAGCTCTGAAGGAATCAACCCTATTGCTACTGCGCTCTTCACATTTAAATAATACCCAAATCCCCCTGCCAGATATACCTTGTCAATATCCTCTATCTGCTGTCCAAATCGGTCAATTAAAATGCAGATTCCTGCAAATACCGCCGCTTTTGCCATCTGCAGCGCCCGCACATCCTTTCCCCTAAGCACTGCCTCTCCTATGCGTACCCCCTCTTCAAACCATGGCTCCTTTAAAAGGCCTGTCTCATCCAGAATTCCCTGCTTCTTCAATTCATCCAGACATGCTATCAGGTCGGCCCCCATAATGGTCTCCCCGCTGCCGCCTTCAAAGGCAGGACCTGCTGCCGTTGCCGTCACCAGTATTTTTCTGCCGCTGCCTATTGCCATTTCCCCATTCGTTCCAAGGTCAATAAAAAGTGTGGCTTTTTCATTACAAAAGCCTCCCTGATTCCAGACATAATACAGGCCCGACGCAATGTCTCCCCCTACAAATGCTGAAATTCCGGGCATGACAATCGTTTTGATTCCCAAAAGGCTTGTTTCCTGTCTGCCTATATTTTCAGGCAGAAAGGGATATCTTCCCAGCTTTTCTACCGAATGCCCCATGAAAAGCTGTCCCATGGGCGTGTTTCCGGAAAGATAGGCGGCCCTTGGTTTACATAATTTTTCTTTTTCCACTGTCTTAAGAAACTGATGTATGCCCTTTTCCAAAGAGTTCCTGACAATCCGCTTTAAGCTCTCTTTCTCTTCCTGACTATGATTCGATGCCTGGATTCTGGATATGATATCAGCGCCATATCTTCTCTGAGGATTGATTTCGCAAAAGGTATCATAGACCTGATTGGTCATTATCCCCCTTAACTCCATGGCAATGGTAGTGGTTCCCAAATCTATGGCGATTATTGTATCTTCCTTATGATCCACGAGCAATTTCCCTGCATCTCCCCGCTTGTTTTTGTTTATGGATGACACTTCTGTCACAACACTTATCTGCTTTTCTTTTGGAAAATGAAGCTCTATTTCACAATCACTTATTGGTTTTGAAAGACAGGCAAGGCGAAATCCCTTTCGTAATTCCTCTGGTGTAAAGATGGCTCTGTCACCATGTCCCGGCAATACCGTCCCTTTCAAAAAGCGCACCCGACATCTGCCGCACAGACCCTTTCCGCCGCATCCCGAAAAAAAGGCGCCCTCCCTTTTGCTCCACAATTCAAAAAGACTGCTCCCTTTTTTTAACCAATGCAATGTTTTTATTTCACCTTCAATAAGCGTTACCTGAATTTTCTCTGTTTCTTTCATTCTTCCCTCTTTTTATTTTTCACAACTACTCCCTGGCATAAAGTAAATTTCTTCCATTTCATTTATGATTTTTTCTTCGTTTTTGCATATACTAAAAAAAGCAACAGAAAGGAGCACAGTATATGAAACAACATTATCCATTTCCTTTGGAGCCTCTTCCATACCCTTATGACGGATTGGAACCTGAGCTTTCGAAAGAAATTTTAACCTTCCACCATGACAAGCATTTAAAAACCTATGTGGATAATCTTAACAATCTCCTTGCCGGATATCCCAATTTACAGAACCTTTCCTTAGAGGATCTGTTAATGCAGCTTGACAGTCTTCCAAAGTCTCTTCAGACAGGAATTCAAAATAACGGCGGCGGAGTCTACAACCACAATCTTTATTTTGCCTGCATGACTCCGGAAAAGAACTTAAAGCCGGAAGGAGAGCTTTTAGCTGCCATGAACAGGGATATCGGAACCTATGAAGAATTTGTTACGAAATTCACTGCTGCCGCCATGGGACAATTCGGCTCCGGCTATGCCTGGCTCATCAGCAAAAACGGCTCCCTGCAGATCATCAACCTGCCCAATCAGAACACCCCTATTGCAAAGGGCATCAAGCCAATCCTGAATCTGGATGTGTGGGAACACGCTTACTATCTCCAGTATCAGAACCGCAGAGCGGAATATGTACAAAACTGGTTCAGCCTTGTAAACTGGCCCTATGTAAATGAATTGTATTTAAAAAGCTGTTAATGCTTTCTCAATAAGAAAATTGCAGAACCTGAAAATTCTGCAATTTTTTTCTTTCCTTCACCTTACAATTTTCTAAGCAGTCTGTCAATGTCTTCTTTTCTTCCAATCACCATAAAGTATTCATTCCTTTTTCAGATTCCATGATGCAGGCTATGCAAATAGGATATTATCCAATAACTCCATATGAGGCCGCTTACTATCTGCTTGAAATACATCAATTCTATGTATATCGCTGCTCCTGTCCTTAAATGCCGGAAAAAGAAATCCACATTCCGGTTCTCCCGGCTCATAATCTCCCGTCACCGGACAGATCGTGCAAATGATAAATTGATAGACCTCTTCTGATTCCCAAAGGTTTTCTCCATCATTTGCCTTTCGGGGCACGTCATAGCTTCCATAAAAGAAATAAATGGCATACTCCCCATCTGCTTGATACTTTTCCCCAAATACCTCATAAAATACATCCAGCATGGCATCATTTTTCAATTCACATTCCTTCAATGCCATAAGAAGCTGCCATGCACTTCCGGGTTTCCGGTCCGCTTCCTCAAAACAATATTCTTTTAACTGCACGTTTGTATCTGAAAATGGAATTGCTTTTGCTATATTCAGATACAGCTGCTGATCCTTTGTTGATAATCTCTGAAAATGCTTATGAAAAGTGCCATCTATATATCCTTCTCCATCCAAATATGCTCCAGCAATCCTGCTAAAACAGTTCCGCTTCAAAGTCATGCGCCTGGTAAGTTCCAGCATATCATCACGATTAATCTGTCCCATACTTCTCCATACTCCTATCACAATTATTTCACTTATTTTTCTACGAAATACGTTCTCATTATAGCATTCCCCCATGTTCCATTCAAGTTGGATTTTATTTGAGTTTCCCCATTTTTTTATATAATAAAAAATGCAAAAACACAAGACCCTTGTTATAATCGAATTACCACAAATAACAAAACAAGGGAGTGTTTTTGAATGATTAATTGTAACAGACTAGGTTATGAGATTAAAAGGGATTTGACCAACTTTTCACCTCATTGAAATAATATAAGCATTATAGCACAGACAGACCGTCTGTACAATCACAGCAGAAACAATATGACTGCCAAGGCAAGGAAAGGGATCCCTGCAAGCACTCCAATCGGTGCAGGGCCAAGCAATATTATAGAACCTGTATTTGCCAAGCAAAGCGCCACGGGAATAGTACCCGCCGCATTGACCGCCCCATGGAATATAGACGGAATCCAAATGTTCCCGCTTTTCTCATACAGCCAGTCACAGACAATCCCTGCCGCAATCGTAAAAATACAGAAAATTAACATTCCAACGATTGGAAACCCGACATAATTCGTTCCATACTCATATCCTATCAGACAGATAAGCGGCCAGTGCCAGATTCCCCAGATCACTCCGCCTATAAGCCATCCCTTCTTCTTGCCGTATTTCACCTTTAGCTGTGGATATAAAAATCCCCTCCATCCGGCTTCCTCCCCAACTGCAAGAAAAGAATTGACAAGAGGAGCATATGTCAGACAGCCGACAACAGAAATCAGGACATATTGAAAATAGGATACACCCTGTGCCTCCATCTGTGCCAGTACTTCCATCCCGCCATTCGCTGCAAGATAATCTCCACTTACATCAAAATGCCCCGGGAAAACAGCGAAATAAATGGCGGCGCCAATTGCAGTCAGGAGTGCAGGAAGAAACCATGCCATGAGAAGCGTTTTCACCTTTCCTCTGATATGCGGTTTCCATCCCATTCCCGAGAGACTGCGCCCGGAAAGCAGCACTCCCAATAACGGTGCAAACATCAGAAGCGCCATCAGCAGCTGACCGATGGCGGCAAGTCCATTGCGGTATAACAGTGCCACACCTGCCTGCATCACCCATGCAATGGAAAAGGTCCATATCAGATATTTCCTTGTCTGTATCTTATCATATGTTATCTCATTCATGATCATCAACCTCCTCTCGCGCCACTTCGACGCAGAACCCATGATGTCCGCAGCAATTGCATGTCAATTTGCGGACTGTAGGCGTATGATTAGCCCATAATGCCTCTCTAAACAACGGTTTGAAAACCGTGTGACACTGCGGGCAGATGTAAGCAACATGAGTAAAATAATACCTCGAAAGCAGAAATATACATGGTACTCCTGCAAGCATCCATATCACAAACAGCCACCAGAATCCTTTTGTGATCCACAACACAATTGACAGCCATTGGAGAATACTGATAGGAATACCAACAATCAGCAGATTCCTGTGAATTTTTTTAAGCCTTTTCCTATTTGACATTGTGTATGCTATGTCGCCTATGGATTCGACCGAGATGGCAGTAACATTTTTCAGCTCACGTTTCAGTGTCTCCAGCTTGTCCAGTTTTTCCTGCCGCTCTCCGATTTCCTCTTTCAGATCCTGCTCTTGTTGTTTTAACACCAACGAAATCACACTGCCTGAATTGTCTTCGGAAAGAATCTGGGAAATAGAGTCAATCGGAAGACCCAGTTCTCTTAAGAAACAGATGATCCTCATTTTCTTCAGATCATTTTCGGAATACAGACGCCTGCCGCCTTCTGACAATTCCGCCGGAACTAGGATGCCTCGGGTATCATAATACTGTACTGTTCTGACCGTCACACCACAGAGCTTAGCCATCTCTCCAGTCGTGTATTTTGACATAGCTTTCACCTCCTTTCGCTTTTATTTTACTTCATTACGCAACGTCACAAGCAATACGTTACACAGGGGGATTTTTGATTATAGATTTGAGCATTAGGGAAGATAGCTTTCTTACCATACGTCTATAAAAGATATTTCTTGATAGAAAAAGGAAATCAAAACAGCTTCCTGCTTTCATTTCCTTTTTTATCAGTTATACAAATTGATTCTTCTCTTCATCATAAGTATAGTCCATAGCCCTGAGCTTTTCTAAAATCTCTTCTTTATCAGCATCCAGATCCTCACAAAGTTCATCTAAGTTTTTATAAAAGTCCCGAAGCTTTAAATTCACAAAGCTAAGCAACATGGCAGGGTCCTTTGGTATCATGAAATCTTCCCTCTTTTCTTTTATTTTCCCTGTATTCCTGCAACTAAATCGCCTTCCTTCACGGCAATTTCAATCACATCCTTTGGCGCTGCCTTATCTTCCAAAATAAGCTTTGCAGCCAATGTTTCCACATATTTCTGCATAAAGCGTTTTAATGGCCTTGCACCATAAACAGGATCATATCCGTTTTCTACAATAAAGTCTTCCGCCTCCTTTGTCAATACAAGGGTAAGCTCTTTATCCGAAAGTCTTTTATTCAAATCCTCTAAAATTAAACGGATGATACCGCCAATATTATCCTTTGTAAGAGGCTTGAACAGAATCGTTTCATCCAGTCTGTTTAAAAATTCCGGTCTGAAATGATTTCTCAAATCGTTCATAACAAGGCTTTCTGCCTCTTCGCTAATCTCTCCCCGGTCATTGATCCCATCTAAAAGATACTGGGCACCGATATTGGAGGTCATAATCAATATAGTGTTCTTAAAGTCCACTGTTCTGCCCTGGGAATCGGTAATCCGCCCGTCATCCAATACCTGCAGGAGTACATTGAATACATCCGGATGGGCCTTTTCGATTTCGTCGAACAATACCACTGCATAAGGCTTTCTTCTGACTGCTTCAGTCAACTGTCCGCCTTCGTCATAGCCTACATATCCCGGAGGCGCTCCAATCAGCCTTGATACAGAAAATTTCTCCATATACTCGCTCATATCGATCCGGATCATATTGGCTTCATCATCGAACAGGGACTGGGCAAGAGATTTGGCAAGCTCCGTTTTTCCAACACCCGTAGGCCCTAAGAACAGGAAAGAGCCAATGGGCTTGGTAGGATCTTTAATGCCTGCCTTGGAACGGATAATTGCCTCTGACACCTTTGTCACACCTTCATCCTGCCCTACAACCCTTTTATGCAATTCTTCGTCTAAATGAAGAGTTTTATTCCGCTCGCTTTCCGTCAACTTTGCAACAGGAATTCCTGTCCACCGGGATATGATTTTTGCAATTTCTTCCTCATTCACATATTCGTGAAGCAAATGTCTTTCCGTACTTTTCGTCTTTTCCTCTTCTATTTCAAGCTGCTTTTTCAGCGCAGGGAGCTTTCCATAGCTGAGCTCTGCTGCTTTTTCCAGATCCCCTTCCCTGCTGGCAATCTGTATTTCATTATTCATTGCTTCGATTTCCTCCCGAAGCTTTTGCAGCCTTTCCACGGAATTCTTTTCATTTTCCCATGTTGCCTTTTGGGATTCCAGCTCTTCCCTGCATTCTGCCAGCTCCTGTTGCAGATCCGCCAGACGCTCTGCGGAAATCTGGTCGTCCTCCTTTTTCAAGGCAGCTTCTTCAATTTCCATCTGTGTAACCTTACGATTTAACTCATCCAGCTCTGTGGGCATGGAATCCAGCTCTGTCTTAATCAGGGCACATGCCTCATCCACCAGATCGATTGCTTTATCCGGCAGAAACCTGTCGGAAATATAGCGGTGGGACAGTATGGCAGCGCTGACTAACGCATTATCCAGTATTTTTACGCCATGAAAGACCTCATACCTTTCCTTTAATCCACGAAGGATCGAAATGGTATCCTCCACAGTAGGCTCCTCCACCATTACCGGCTGGAATCTTCTTTCCAAAGCAGGATCCTTTTCAATGTACTTTCTGTATTCATCCAGGGTGGTAGCGCCGATGCAATGCAGCTCCCCTCTTGCCAGCATGGGTTTTAACATGTTCCCCGCATCCAATGCACCATCCGTCTTTCCTGCACCTACAATGGTATGCAGCTCATCAATAAACAAAAGAATCTGCCCGTTGCTGCTCTTTACCTCATCTAACACTGCCTTTAGGCGCTCCTCGAATTCTCCCCGGTACTTGGCGCCTGCCACCAGGGCTCCCATATCCAATGCAAATACTTTTTTATCCTTTAAAGACTGAGGAACGTCACCCCGTACGATACGCTGGGCAAGACCTTCTACTACCGCTGTCTTTCCTACGCCTGGCTCACCGATCAGTACCGGATTGTTTTTCGTCTTCCTTGATAAGATTCGTATTACATTCCGGATTTCCTGATCCCTTCCGATGACCGGGTCCAATTTCTGGCTCTTGGCCTCTTCTACCAGATCCTTTCCGTACTTGACCAACGTGTCATAAGTAGCCTCCGGGTTGTCGCTGGTGACTCTTTGGTTGCCCCTGACAGTGGAAAGAGCCTGTAAGAACCGCTCTCTGGTAAGCCCGTATTCCGAAAACAGCTTCTTCATCTCCTGATTGGGATATTTTAACAGGCTTAGGAATAAATGCTCTACAGATACATATTCATCGCCCATTGCCTTTGCTTCATCCTCTGATGACAGCAATGCCTTATTTAATTGCTGTCCCAGATATACCTGTCCGCCCTGTACCTTGACTCTCTTTTGCACTGCACTGACAGCTCTGTCATGGAAATGCTCCACGTTGATTTCCATTTTTTCAATGAGCTTTTTAATCAGGCTGTCCTCTATATCCAAAAGGCTCAAAAGCAGATGCTCCTGCTCTATTTCCTGATTGCCGTATTCATATGCCAGCTTTTCGCAATCCTGGACGGCTTCTATTGATTTTTGTGTAAATTTTGAAATATTCATACTGCTTCCTCCTTTACCTATGCCCGTTTATTTACTTATTTTATCCAGATGAAAGAAGTTCATAAACCTTGATTGAAACAAATGAGATAAGAAACTTCTTTCTAATCTGATAGAAGTCATGAAACTCCGGGTTATTAGCACTCTCTTTTGTTGAGTGCTAATGTTATACTAACAATATAACACGTATTTTTGAAAAAGCAATATGAAAATAAAAGTTTATAGAATTTTTATTTCTTTTCCTTTTCTTTTCCCGCAGGGAGGCTTCCCTGTCATAGCAGTTGACAGAAAGAACTTCCTCCACCGTTTTTTAGGCAAATCCCTCTAAAGGCTCCAGCTTCTATCCACCCCCTTTTACCTGGCCCGCACCAGATAGCCGGTGCCGCAGGTAATCAGCCCGGAACCTGACAGGGAAATCAAAGCAATGACTGTCAAAGGTATTTTTTCCATGGAATTGAAGATGAGCAGAAAGCTCCAAATATAAATAGATATCAAAAACAATACCTTTACCGCTTTATGAGCAAACATGCCATTACATTCTCTTTTGCATTTTTCGGTAAAAATAATGGCAGCCATAATAAACAAAACCGCTAATAGCGCCTGAATAATAACCTGTACCGTACTTGTCGGCAGGAAATACCATGGAAATTCATATATGACATTACCTATTCCTCCAAATACCACATCCAGCATGGGAATTTTTCCATATAAAAAAGAGAAGGAATCAAGAATGAACGCAAGTGCCACAGGTGTTCCGCATATTACTATACCCACCAGATAGTTAGCCGCCAAAGAGTTTGTCAGGTATCTTATAAGAATAAAAGCTGAATATAGGAACAGGATTGCAACCCATCCGGAAAGTACCATCAATGGGGAAAAGCAATAATAAGTTAATTCTGAATAATCCATAAACCAACAGTGATTTTCCTTTGCATATTGCTCCAGTGCAATCTCATATATAATGGCAGGCAATAAAGTACATAACATAGGAATGCTGACTAACAATCCACCGGAAACCCATTCATATAAAATAAGAGTTCTTTTCTTAACCGGCAGTGTGGTTATAAATTCTCTTCCTCTTTTGTTATCATATAAGTAAAATCGTATTGTCTGGATTAAAAATAAAGCTATAATAAGATTTCTATAAAGTACGTGAAACGTCCAGCTAAAAACGTCCATACCCCAGCTGTCGACTCTTACCAGCCTTTCGTTATCAATTATAACCGTATACCTTGAATAAAAATTCTTTTCCGTAATAATTCCTTTTTCGATATATACGTCTAGTTTATTTTACATCAAATGATAATTTG
>CAMWWJ010000069.1 GCA_947177925.1 uncultured Lachnospiraceae bacterium | reverse complement strand
GGTTCAATGAGAGGGAAATAACATTTACTGTTATTTCTCTACTCTATTGCCATCCATGGCAATTTTGCCCTGGGCTAAGAACAGGCTGTTAAGTAAAACCACCATCAAAACCAATGCAGCAAATCCGCCATCATCCCTCTTCCGCTGTTTCGTCTCAGTCTGTATTCTTTGAGAAAGTAAGCAAAAACTCCTTTGATTGACGTACAGTCTTTCGATAACCAGCAGGAGCCGGTATATGATATAACAGTTTTATGGGCCTATTAGGAAAGTCCCCGATACAAGATCGGGGAAAAGTGAAGGCGTCAGTCCTTACGCACCGTATTTTGGTGCGTTAGTACTGCTACGCTTTCATAGAGCGAGAGCGTGCCCATAAAACTGTTATATCATATACCGGCTCCTGCGTCCTCTTATCCAAACCCTGCCCCACGTCAAACATTATCACAATCGTTAAGGAACGACAGTGCCCTCCGGCTGAGTCTTAGCATTTTTCACCGCAGCTTTTTCCAGAGAATCTCCAATGGCCTCTAAAAGAATAGAAGAAGTATACTTGTTGTCATCAGAATATGTAATATTTTCCAGGCTCTGTCCTTCATAAATCTGATCGATGATTTCCTCAAAGGCAGGCTCGATCAGCGGATACATGGTAGTGACCGCTTCGTCTAAGTTTACGAGCTGGATGGAATTGATGTTGTTTTCATCTACCACCACCTGAATATCCACTGCATGATTATTTAAAATAAGAGAAGCAGTATAGACTCCCGGCACATAGGTAGCAGAAGCTGTCTCCTGTGTCTTGGTATTTTCCTTGTTCTTCGGAAGAAACATTAAAATAAGCAGTATAATAAAAAGAATTCCCAAAAGAACAAAAATTCCTGTGTAAATTAATTCTTTCATGTGAAGCACAACGATTTTAGTTTTTGGACGCATATCCCTTGCTCCTAAAGTAGTGGTATTTCTATAAGGTATGAGAGGGGGGGAGAAAATATGCGGATTGTTTTTCTTTCAAAATAACTATCTTGAGGCTTTTGTACAAATGAGGAAAATATTGTTAACCAAATTTAATAAAAAATAAAGAAAAATTGCTTGCCTCAAATCAAAATAAGTAGTATTATAGTCAATGGATTATTGCTGGGGATGTGCTTTCTTACATTAAGTTTTTTACAATAAGTTCCTCAAAACTTATCTATAGTAAGATTCGGAATCAGCAGGAGAATGAAAGCAGCACGTTTCGAGTGATAAGTAGAAGGGTAAAGAACTGTTATAAAAGGAGAGAGAAAAATGATTAAGAACATGATGCAACAAACCAAAAGACATTTAGCAATGTTTTTGGCAGCAGCAGTTGTTGTTACTGGTCTGCCGGTTATGAATGCAGATGCAGCACAAGTTGAATACGTGGTTAACGGTGAAGTGAAGAAAGTTGTTTCCGCTAATGATGCGGATGCAGTTAGCCAGAATGCACCTCAGGTTTCCGGTAACGGATGTGAAAAGTTTGTTGGTTGGAGCGTTAGCGAAAACACTGACTGGGAATCACTCAGTGATAACGATGTAGTTACTGCAACAGCTAAATTCGAAACAATTCATGGAAAAACAAAAGAAACTATTACAGAAGCAACATGTACAGAAGATGGAAAGATTGAATATACATGTGAAGTATGTGGCGAGACTGTTAGTGCAAATAAAGTGATTCCTGCAACAGGACATGGAGCTACAAAAACAACTACTACAGAAGCAACATGTACAGAAGATGGAAAGATTGAATATACATGTGAAGTGTGCGGAGAGTCAGTTAGTGACAATACAGTACTCAAGGCAACAGGACATGGAGCTACAAAAACAACTACTACAGAAGCAACATGTGGAAAAGACGGAAAGATTGAGTATACATGTGAAGTATGTGGAGAGTCTGTTAGTGCAAATGAAGTGATTCCTGCAACAGGCCAGCACAAATGGGATGCAGGCAAGGTGACAAAAGAGCCTACTACAGAAGCAGAGGGCGTAAAGACCTTTACCTGTTCCGTATGTGGTGCAACAAAGACAGAAGCAATTGCAAAGGTTGTAAAGCCAGAAGAAGAAAAACCAGTTACTCCAACCGTAAAATTAAATGTAAAGAAAATCACACTTCAGGTTAAGAAGTCTACAACAGCAGTAGTAGCAAGCGGTATGGTAAAAGGTGATAAGGTTGCTTCCTGGACTTCATCTGACAAAAAAATCGTTACTGTATCAAAATCAGGTAAGATTACTGCTAAGAAGGTAGGTAAAGCTACCATTACTGTAAAGACAAAATTAGGCGCAAAAGCAACTTTACAGGTTACCGTACAGAAGAAGGCAGTACAGCTTAAAAAGATTTCCGTAAATAAGACAAAAGTAACATTGAAAAAAGGAAAGACCTTTAAAATTGTTGCTACCAAATCCCCAATCACAGCACAGGATAAGGTAACATTTAAGACAAATAATAAAAAGGTTGCTACAGTTAACAGTAAGGGTGTTGTTAAGGCTAAGAAACCTGGCAAGGCAACTATTACTGTAAAAGCTGGAAAGAAGACGAAAAAAGTTACAATTACTGTAAAGAAATAATTTTTTTACCTGCTTTTTCCATATGAAAAAAGGCACTATGTCTAAGGACATGGTGCTTTTTTCATGAAGAACGGGCCGTCAAAAATACCTCTATCCGGTTGACAAAATCCCTTTCGGGCTGTTATGATGTACAAGGAACAAAGGCGTTCCTCTTATAGGGGAGGAGTGCCTATTTTTATGTAATAAAACCCTCCTGTAAGAGAAGCAGCAAATTAGAAAGGAAGTAGTCTGATGAAGAAATATAGCAAAGAAGATATTTTGCAATTGGTAAAGGAACAGGATGTGGAATTTATCCGCCTGCAGTTTACGGATATTTTCGGCTGTCTGAAAAATGTTGCCATTACTTCCAGCCAGTTGGAAAAGGCGCTGGATAATCAATGCATGTTTGATGGTTCTTCTATAGAGGGATTTGTAGGAATTGAAGATTCGGATTTGTATTTATACCCGGATTTTCATACACTGGAGATTTTTCCATGGAGGCCCCAGCAGGGAAAGGTTGCCCGTTTGATCTGCGATGTATACAGGCCCGGCGGAGAACCTTTTGAGGGGGATTCCAGATATATATTGAAAAAAGCACTGCAGGAAGCAAAAGACATGGGATACAAATTTGACGTGGGACCGGAATGCGAATTTTTCCTGTTCCATACGGATGAAAACGGACGTCCTACCACCATTACCCATGAGCAGGCAGGTTATTTTGATTTAGGACCCATTGACCTTGGAGAAAATGCAAGAAGGGATATGGTGCTGACTTTGGAGGAAATGGGATTTGTGGTGGAAGCTTCCCATCATGAAGCGGCTCCGGCCCAGCATGAAATTGATTTTAAATATGATGAGGCGCTGGCTACGGCTGACAACATTATGACATTTAAGCTGACAGTCAAGACCATTGCCAGAAGGCACGGGCTTCATGCCACCTTTATGCCAAAGCCTAAATACGGCTCCAACGGTTCCGGCATGCATATCAATATGTCCTTATCCAAGAATGGGAAAAATATATTTTCAGATGAGAAGGATCCATTGGGCCTGAGCAAGGAAGCTTATTACTTTATCGGGGGGATTATGAAGCATATAAAAGGTATGTGCGCCATTACCAATCCCCTTGTAAATTCCTACAAGCGGCTTGTTCCAGGATATGAGGCGCCTGTTTATATTGCATGGAGCGCTGCCAACAGAAGCCCTCTGATCCGGGTTCCTGCTGCAAGGGGAGAAGGAACCAGGATTGAGCTGCGCTGTCCGGATTCTGCTGCCAATCCTTATCTGGCGCTGGCAGTATGCTTACAGGCAGGGCTTGACGGAATAAAAAACCAGATCATGCCTCCTGAAAGCATAGACTGCAATATTTATGAATTGTCCGTAGAAGAGAGAAAAGCCCGCATGGTGGAAATGCTGCCGGGTACTCTGCAGGAAGCCATAAACGAGCTGAAGAAGGACGAGTTTATCCGCAGCGTATTGGGCGAGCATGTTTCAGAGAAATACATAGAAGCAAAACAGCAGGAATGGGATGCATATAGGTCTCAGGTTACTGATTGGGAAGTTGGGCAATATTTGTACAAATTTTAATTGGTTGCGGAATATGGCTGATAGTCAGGAGGTGTATGTGTGACCGGGATTATTGTAGCCCTTCCCAAAATCGAAGATGCAAAGAGCATAAAAAACCTGTTGGTACGAAGCGGCTTTACCGTAATAGCTGCCTGTTCTTCAGGAGCACAGGTATTGAGCCTGACAGATGATTTAAATGACGGAATCGTCATAAGTGGATACAGGCTGCCGGATATGCTGTATGAGGAGTTATTCGACTGTCTTCCAGGGGGCTTTGAAATGCTGTTGCTGGCCTCCCAGTCATTGCTGTTAGAATGTGCAGGCAGCGATATCATGTGCCTTGGAATGCCTTTAAAGGTTCATGATTTATTAAATACCGTGGAAATGATGGTAACCTCCATTGCCTACAAGCGAAAGAAAAGCAAGGATAAGCCAAAGGACCGAAAGCCGGAGGAGGTAGCCATGATCAATGAGGCAAAGCGCCTGTTGATGAGCCGCAACAATATGACGGAAGAAGAAGCGCACCGCTATATACAAAAGTGCAGTATGGACAGCAGCACCAATATGGTGGAAACAGCACAGATGATTTTGTCTGTCATGAAGGTTTAGGAGGGCATATATGAAATTTACGAAAATGCATGGGTGTGGAAATGATTATTTATATGTAAATGGCTTTGTGGAGCATGTAAGGGACAAGGCAGCCTTTGCCAGAAAAGCCAGTGACCGTCATTTTGGCGTAGGCGGGGACGGCGTGATTTTTATCAATCCCTCAAAACAGGCTGATTTTGAAATGGAAATGTACAATGCAGACGGCTCCCGGGGAGAAATGTGCGGAAACGGCATTCGGTGCGTGGCAAAGTATGTATATGACAAAGGGCTGACGGATAAGACTTCTATTTCCGTTATCAGCGCTGGAGCAGTGAAATATCTGGACCTTACGGCAACGGACGGTAAAGTGGAAACAGTAAGAGTCAATATGGGAAGCCCGGAATTGACTCCTGCTAAGATTCCTGTCCTGTCCGGAGGGGAAGCAGTCATAGATGAGGAAATCATCGTCTGCCAGAAAAGCTATCGCATGACCTGTATATCCATGGGGAATCCCCATGCGGTAGTATTTATGGATGATGTGGAGCATATGAAAATCGAAGAAATCGGCCCTTACTTTGAAAACCATGAACGGTTTCCAAACCGGATCAATACAGAGTTCGTAAAGGTGCTGGATCGAAACAATGTGCAAATGCGGGTGTGGGAAAGAGGCTCGGGAGAGACTCTTGCCTGCGGTACGGGCTGTTGCGCCACAGTAGCCGCCTGCGTCTTAAACGGGCTGACAGAAGAAAAGGTCACGGTCAAGGTGCTTGGAGGAGAGCTTTTGATTGAATGGGACCGGGAAAAGAACCTGATTTTTATGACAGGTCCTGCAGAAACAGTATTTGAAGGCGAAATAGAAGAATGATGGTAACAGTTCAGCCAGCAGTTCCCCCCACAGACAGTGGGGCGGGCATTTGGTTGAACATGTTTCTACGTCGCCACGCTCCCGCTCTGATAAAAACGCAGCAGTGCTAAGCTCGAAAGAACCTCGCTAAGCACTGGCGATTTTATAAGGGCTCCTTAAGAAATCATGTTCAGCCAAATGTCCGCCCCGCTGCCTGTAGTGGAACTACTGGCTGAACTGTTACAAATAGTGTGCCTATTAGGGAAAAACAAATTGAGAGGAGAAAGATATGTTTAAGATTAATGACAATTATTTAAAACTGCCGGGAAGTTATTTATTTTCCACTATAGCAAAAAAGGTAAATGCTTATGCGGCAGCAAATCCGGATAAGAAGATCATCCGTCTGGGAATCGGGGATGTGACCCAGCCACTTGCACCAAAGATTATAGAAACATTACATAGTGCAGTGGATGAAATGGGAAAGGCGGAAACCTTCCATGGTTATGCGCCGGACTTAGGCTATGAATTTTTGAGAAATGCCATTGTGGAGCATGATTATAAAAAACGGGGCTGTGAAATCAGCGCGGATGAAATTTTTGTGTCTGACGGCGCAAAGTGCGATTCGGGAAATATTCAGGAAATTTTCAGCATAGATAACAAGATTGCGGTTTGTGACCCGGTTTATCCGGTTTATGTGGATACTAACGTTATGGCGGGCAGGACAGGTACTTATGATCCAACAAAGGAAACATGGAGCGACGTGATCTACATGCCATGTACTGCAGAAACCGATTTTGCCCCTGAGCTTCCAAAGGAAGTGCCGGATATTATCTATCTGTGTTTTCCGAATAATCCTACCGGTTCCACTATTACAAAGGCACAGCTTCAGGAATGGGTGGATTATGCCAATAAAAACGGTTCGGTGATTATTTATGATGCCGCATATGAAGCGTACATATCCGAAGCGGACGTGCCTCACAGCATTTATGAATGTGAGGGAGCAAGAACCTGTGCCATTGAGCTTCATTCCTTTTCTAAAAATGCAGGCTTTACCGGAGTGCGCTTAGGATATACGGTAGTGCCCAAGGATTTAAAGGCAGGGGAAGTTTCCCTTCACGGACTTTGGGCAAGACGCCATGGCACCAAATATAACGGCGCTCCTTATATTATCCAGAGAGCAGGTGAGGCTGTATATTCAAAGGAAGGACAGGCTCAGCTTAAGGAGCAGGTGGCTTACTATATGAACAATGCCAAATATATTTATGAGGGCTTAAAGGAGGCCGGCTATACGGTTTCGGGAGGAGTCAATGCGCCATATATCTGGTTGAAGGCTCCAAACAATATGACCAGCTGGGAATTTTTTGATTATTTACTGGAACATGCCAACGTGGTAGGAACTCCCGGTTCAGGCTTTGGCCCAAGCGGGGAAACTTATTTCAGATTAACAGCATTCGGTTCTTATGAAAACACGGTTGAGGCCATTGACAGGATAAAAGCATTATAGAAGGCAGACGAAAAGAAGGTGTCATGTGTAAGGCATGGCACCATTTTTTTAAAATACCATAAAAACAAGTAAGACAATTCGTATTCATTATAGAAAAAAGGTTACAGCCGATAAGAGAACTTAACCGGCTATCAGGAGCAGAGGGGAATTGTCAGGAAGGAGAACCTTGTGACAGACACACAGTTTTGGGAGTGCATGGAGCGAATGCGGCATGGGGATAAAGAGGCGCTGAAGGCCGTTTATGAGGCTTATATGCCATATTTGTATTCCTATGTGCTCCAAATCATAAAAAGCAGGGAAAATGCAGAGGATATCGTCAGCGACTTTTTCTTGAAGCTATGGGGGTTAGCGGATCATTATGAGCCGAAAAAGGGGCATAAGTCCTGGCTGATACAGATTGCCAGAAATATGACCATTGATTTTATCAGGAAGCATAAAAAAGAGGATCTGACTGATTTTTCCGCAGAGGATTCTTATGAGGAAGAAAGGGGCTATGGAAAGGCGGTCCAGGCAATGGCAAAGGAGAGCGGACAGGAAAATCAGGAAGAACAGATTGTTTCCAGACTGTCTTTTACGGAAGCACTGTCTTCCTTAAAGGAGTCAGAGCAGCAGATCATCCACTTAAAAATTGCAGGAGAGCTTACCTTTAAGGAAATTGGAGAGCTTCTTCAAATGCCTATGGGGACGGTTACGTGGAAATACCAGAATGCCATAAAGAAATTAAGGAGGTGTGGTTATTATGAATAAAAACATAAAAGATGAATTTGACAGCTTAATAAGTAACCAGGCTCCGTTTTTATGGAACCGTATAGAAGCCTCCCTGCCTGAAAAGACAAGTGTGGCAGAACAGACAACTGTAGCAGAACAGATAAACCCAGTAGAACAAATAAATACAGCAGGAGGAGAAAATAAACTTGTAAAGCGCAGGCTGTACAGGAAATATGCCGCTTATGGAACGGTAGGCGTAGCTGCATGCCTGTGTATCACATTGGTTGCCTTAAACAATAGCTCCCCAAAATCCTACAATAATATGACGGCTGATGAAACCGCTGCAGAGGAAATGTTATTTGAGGACGCAGAGACCACAGAAGATGCAGACGCAGGCGGCTTTATGACGGAGAGTGCCGCAGACGGGGCATATAACGGTGTTGTGGAGGACTTTCTGGATACGGTGGATTACGCAGATGAAGCTGTAAAAGACCAAGACGTAGAGGGAGCTGTGGCGGAAAGCCAGGAGAACAGGGCAGAAGAGGCGAAACATGAATCAGGTAGTGCAGCCGAAGCAGAGGATATGGGTAAGGAAAGCCTCTCGGCCAAAAAGGCAGAGGAAAATCGTCAGGCGCTTCAGGATAAAAAAGCAGATCTGTCAAAACAGGGATATCTGGTTTATCAGGATGCCCTGATTCGGATAGAGAGTGTTTCCGAAACTGTAGAGGAAGGAAAGAATGTGGTCATCTATCATGTGACGATTCTGGAAGCAATTGAAAATATGGAAAAGGAAATGCAGCTTGATTTAAAAGCGGACGAATTGTTCAACACAAGGCTTACGGATGGAGAAAGCTATCGGGTGACCTTTTATGATAATAAAATGCCCTATGACAGCTCCATACATGAATACTTTTTGCTGGAGGCAGAATAAAAATCAATGGACATCCGTGTTTGGTAGAAGAAAATGTATTGAGTGAATGAAATATATTGTTATACATGAATTAGTACATTTGCTGGAAAGAAATCATAATGATAGTTTTTGTGAATATATGAATTGCTTTTATCCAAACTGGAGAGAGATAAAGGATAATTTGAATCAACAGATACTGGATTATCTTAAAAATGAGAAGAACGCAAAACATGTATTGTAGAAAATGGTGGTGATTTTATATGGCAGAAACCCAAAATATAGAGTGGAAACAATCTTGGCGGGACGAGTATCTCAAATGGATATGTGGCTTTGCTAATGCTCAAGGTGGGAAAATATATATTGGAACAAAAGATGACGGAACTGTTATAGGGGTAAAGGATAGCAAAAAGCTCTTGGAGGACATACCGAATAAAATTCAGAATAAACTTGGCATCGTTGCAGATGTAAATCTATTAACAGAAAACGGTTTAGAATATATTGAGATTGTTGTGAATCCTTGGGCATTTCCTGTAAATTATGATGGTGAATATCACTATCGCAGTGGTAGTACGAAACAACAGTTAAGAGGAAATGCGCTTACTAATTTCCTTATGGCAAAGACCGGAATGAAGTGGGATGCGGCAACAGTATCTAATATTTTCGTTTCGGACTTGGATAAGGAGAGCTTTGATATTTTTAGGAGAGAAGCACTCCGCAGTGGGCGTATGACAAAAGAAGATTTGGATATTCCAAATGAGGAACTTCTAGAAAAGTTGGATTTGATGGTAGAGGGGAAGTTGAAACGTGCTGGAGCATTATGTTTTTACAGAAATCCTGAAAAAGTTATCGGTGGTTGTTATGTGAAAATTGGAAAATTTGAAGGAAGTGAATTGTTGTATCAAGATGAGGTGCATGGCTCGTTGCTTATTATGGCGGATCGGGTGATTGATTTGATTTATTTGAAATATCTGAAAGCTGCGATTTCTTATTATAAGGAGACAAGAGTAGAAACCTATCCTTTTGCCCGGGATGCAGTGAGAGAAGCTGTGTTTAATGCTCTTATTCATTGCAACTGGGCAGACAATGTGCCGATACAGATTCGGATAGAAGAGGATGTTATGTTCGTCAGCAATTGTAGTATGCTTCCCTTTGGGTGGACTGCAGAGACGCTTTTAGGCTCCCATACATCAAAACCATATAATCCGGATATTGCCAGAGTGTTTTATCGTGCGGGGTATATTGAAAGTTGGGGGCGTGGCATTCAAAAAATTTGTGATGCTTGTAAGAGTTTAGGCGCTGAAGAACCAGAATACATTGTTCATGGCGAGGATATCATGGTAAAGTTTAAGGCACTCCAAAGTGCTAAGGTGACTGATAGGGTGACTGAAAAAGTGACTGATAGGGTGACTGGAAAAGTGACTGAGACTTTAACGGAAAGTGAAAAGAAAGTTCTCGAAATACTGGGTGATAATCCGTTCTCCACATATATGGAGATAGCTGACAAGTTGAAGGTGAGCAGAAAAACCGTTTCTCAGAAAATAAAATCACTAAAGAATAAAGGCATTATCATCAGGGTAGGTTCTGCAAAAAAGGGATATTGGAAGAAGATGTAAAAGCGGTATGCAATGAGAGAAAACGTAATTCAATTTGCAAGTGAGAAATCATAGGGAAATGTAAAAAATGTTTGCATTTATTGTTAAAATGAATTGCTCGACTGCTGAAGCTACTGGGTGCTATAGTAGTGTCATCAAATGAACGGAGGTGTCGACAAGATGCAGAATGAAATTAACTTTGGAAAAAATTTAAGGGTTTTAAGAAGTGAAAGAGGAGTATCCCAACAGGAGCTGGCAGATGCAATTCATGTGACTAGGCAATCAATATCTAAATGGGAACGTGGTGCGGGAAACCCAGACATTTATTGTTTGCATGACGTATGCCAATATTTTGATATGGGGATAGAACAGATGATGTACGGAAATGTGCTGACAGATAATTTTTTAACAGAACTATCCGCATGTGAAGCAGGTTGCTTGGAGATAAACTATAATGGGATAAAATTATGTGGCAAGGGATTGAATGTTATAACAGATGAGGATTTGGAAGAGTTCTTTAACATCATCAGGTATGATTTGAAAAAGATTTCTGTTACTGCAATGACACTCAATAAGCATGGATATACCATTACAGAAGTATTTGACAATGGATTTTCTGTATTCCTAAAAAGTGATCTGGATGCGGTTCATTTTAAAAAAGATCTATTCCATGTACTAGAGTGCTTTATTCATCATGATGATGTTTATATTGAGAAGGAGTTTAGAACTGTGGAAGAGATAATAGATTCTGCTACATATGAGGTTTTGGAATATACAATGAAAGAAATACTTGGAGCAGACAGGAAGGATTTTAAGTATTACTGGGTTGATGAAATGGAGAATCCAAGGGGCTATGCATATACGGAGCAAGAATGCAAGGAACAAGCATTTGAACAAGAATGCAAACATTTCAAGGTACTGTCTGTGGTATAAAACGGTGTATAGTAGACAGGCAAGTGGCGGAGACGGTATTGCAAAAAGTCATCCTGCCACCAGAGATGTTACTGGTGCAGTAGAATCTTATAAGAGATTGGAAAGAAAGTAAAGACATGAACATACAGATTTTTGGAACAAAAAAGTGTAACGATACAAAGAAGGCACAACGATTCTTCAAAGAGCGTGGAATTAAGTTCCAGTTTATTGATATGAATGAAAAAGAAATCAGTAAAGGTGAATTTCGTAGTGTTTGCCAGGCGGTTGGAGGTCTGGAAAAGATGATAAATGAGGATTGTAAGGATAAAGATGCCCTTGCCCTTGTCAAATACATTGCTGATGATGAGAAAGAAGAAAAAGTGCTTGCAAACCAACAGGTTATAAAGATACCGATTGTCAGAAATGGCAAACTGGCTACGGTAGGTTATCAGCCAGATACATGGAAATCATGGAACTGAGAAAGGCGCATTTGAAGATTATGAGGTTGTAGATTAGTGGATTGGATATAAGATGATTCTGGTTTGGAAAATAAAAAATAGTAGGATTTTGCTTTCCCGTACAAGCTGATTTTAGGATGGTTGAGGGATTCCAAAACGCCGGGAAGCCGCATAAACACTATGTTTTTGCGCATTCTCGGTGTTTGCTCCACTGTTTAGCAACCTTATTGGCAGCAAGATTGTAACAAGTGAATCTTCATATCTAGGTAGCAAGGATTAAAGACGTAAAAACATCCCAAACTGGAAGTTATCATCCAAGTTTTTCTAAGTTCTTAATTATTATATCAGAACAGTAAAACTCAAGTTCATTTTCTTCATAATCTCCAACTTCATACTTTGAACCATTTTCGTATCCTCTTATAAACATATCTTTAATTTAGAATCTTGAGATTTGTCCATTACCATGCCAACGGAATGAATCTACATCTTTACCTTCTATTAAAATTTTATAGTTATCAGG
>CAMWWJ010000068.1 GCA_947177925.1 uncultured Lachnospiraceae bacterium | reverse complement strand
CCTTTATAGGTTGACATAATTCCCTGTGCCGAATCCTCTACCACATAAAGATTATGTAATCTTGCCAGCTCCAATATTTCATCCATTTCACAGGAAACGCCTGCATAGTGAACCGGAACGATAGCTTTTGTTTTTTCTGTAATTGCCGCTTCGATCAGCTTTTCATTTATATTCATCGTATCCGGCCTGATATCCACAAAAACGACTTTTGCCCCTCGCAACACAAAGGCATCAGCCGTGGAAACAAAGGTATAGGAAGGCATAATGACCTCATCTTCCGGCCGAATGTCGCAAAGCAATGCCGCCATTTCTATGGCATGGGTACAGGAGGTAGTAAGCAATGCCTTACTGGTATCGGTGGTTTTCTCAATCCATTCACTACACCTTTTTGTAAATTCTCCGTCTCCGCATATTTTATGATAATCAACAGCCTGTTTCATATATTCTAATTCTCTGCCCACAAAAGGCGCCACATTAAACCCTATCATATTTTATCCTTTCACAAATTTGATACCAGAACCCCAAGAACAATTATCAATAATCCCATTTTCTTTTTGTTCGTCACTTTTTCTTTTAAAAAGACTGCGCTTAATACTGCTACATAAACATAGCTCGTAGCTTCTATTACCGGCCCCGTTTTTAAATCCACTCCCCGATAAGCAAGAATCGTCAAAAACATAGATAGAAAAAGCAGACCATATCCACAGATTACATAAGGATTCAAATAATCCCCAAATTTGTAATCATACTGCTTCATGGCACTTTTCTTTAACAATACCTGCGAGATGGAAGCTATAAAAACAGAAAGCAGAAAAATCCCTATGTACATATTTCCTGCTCCTTATCTGACGCAGCTACAAAGCATATTCCCAAAATAATAATTCCTGCGCCTATCACATTCCATATACTTATTTTTTCATCAAAAAATAAAGATCCAAAAATAATCCCCCATATTACAGTAACTGATTTATTTGCCATAGCAGCAGTTAACGGAAACTTCTTTAACATCTTCTGCCAGAAAAATGCATACACCGCTAAAATAGCCAGTACAATCATATAATTTCCAAGGTATTCCAAGGAGAGAAAAGGGAACATGGCAGCTTTTTTACTAAAAATCCCCCCTATGGCATAAAACATCAATATGAGGTGTAGTATAAAGTACCTTTTCTTCATATCTCTTATATCCTTTCATTCATCAGGAAGCGCATAGAAAACCAGCTCCCTTAAGTCCGGTCCATGATATCTTAAGTAAAATTGATAACTATTTTCTTTTATCAGTTCTTTTACAATTTCGGAAAGAACAAATAAATCCTCTGCCTTATGATAAACGCAAATTGCAAGAATAGGCCGATTCTTTTCAATCGTATATGCCGCACCAAGCAGTGTTTCTTTCTCGCTTCCCTCCACATCCATCTTTATATAGCTTACCGGTTCCTCTGTTTTTTCCAGAACATGATCAATGGAATCAACCTGAATCTCCATATCGCCATCTTCGCTGATACTGGAACTGGAATTTGAAGAAGAGAAATGGAACACTGTTGCCTTGGACCATGTGCCCTTTGTGACAAGCCAAAGCTTGTCTCCCGTCATACCACATTCTGATACTCTTTTGTTCAATTGGATGACATTATCGGCGTCTGGTTCAAAGGCTACAATTTTTTGAATCTTATCCTTATAAAATTGCATCGCTGTTTCTATGGTATCTCCAATATATGCCCCGCAGTCTATAAAGCAGCCCGTCTTACAGTTTCGTGTTAATTCATTGAAGTATTGTCCCTCACACCTTAGTGCCTCTAATGCCTTCATATCTCCGGTAATACATCCATTTATAAATGCTTCCATAGTGTCTCTTGATATATCGTCCTCAAGCATATTATACACTTTCAAAAATCTATTTTCATTTTCGGAATAGAACTGATAAGTCATATATGTACCATCCACATTTGCGCTATAAGGAAAATAAAAGTAAATACCTATGATTCCTTCTGGAAGCTCCTGCATTACTCTTTTCGCCCTATCCTGCCCTGTAAAGCCCATAATGACATAATCTCCGGGTTTTGCCAGCGTTCGCCACTCTGAAGCTTTGTACACTTGCTTTTTATAAAACTCATTCTCTTTATAATAAGCATCATCCACAATATATCCCTGTATAGATACCTTGCTGTTCCTTTTGCAAAACTCCGTTATCATGGCGGCTGTCTGGGCACATCCCCATATATAAAGCATACTTTGCGGGTTTCTTTTCATTTCCCGTTCTATTTCCTGTATTTTCTGAATTCGAAAATCCTCTTGTCTTATATTAAGCCTGTTTTTCATTCTTTCCTTCTTCCTCTCCTTTTTCTCTGTAATCTACCACTTCCCTTATTACATATTGAGGTGCTTTATTCAGACAAATATAAATACGCCCAATATATTCCCCTAAAAGCCCTAAAAGAAACATAATCATGCCTCCTATAAATAAAATAGCCGTTATCATAGAGGCATATCCTAATAAAATATCCGGATTCAAAAACTTTCTGATAACCATTACAATGCCATAAACAAATCCCACTGCTGCACTTATTCCGCCGCAAAGAGTTGCAAAACGTAACGGCTTTACCGAAAATGCCGTAAATCCGTTCATCCATAAATTTAACAGCTTAAAAAAAGTATATCCGGAGTTTCCTGCCATCCGACTTCTCTGCTTAACCGGAATGCTTACCATATTCCGGGTAATCCTCAAAAGCAACCCTCCTATATAAGGATATGCTGCATCATACCGCAATACTTCATCTATTACAAAACGTTTCCCTGCCCAAAAGCTGGACATAAACAATTGCTTCGGCTTCTCTAACAAAAGCTCCGTCATCCAGACATTTACTTTACTCCCCAAATTTCTTGCCCACTTTTGTTTTACCTCCTCATAACGTCCAAAGACTACATCCGCACCTTTTTCCAATTCCTTTATTAAATCAAATACAGATTCTATAGGCATCTGTCCATCATCATCCAGACACACTACGTATTCCCCCCGAACCTTTTGAAAACCTGCCATCAAGGCGGAATGCTGCCCAAAATTTCTGGAAAAGTCAACTGCGGCAATCCGATGATTCCCCACAGCAAGTTTTCTTATCACTTCCATGGTTTTATCCTTTGAACAATCATTTACCAATACAATTTCATAACTATATTCAGACTGTTCCCCTACCTTTTCTATAACTTCCTCTACAACCGCTTCAATTGTCTTCTCAGAGCAATAGCATGGAATTACAAAGCTAATCATTCCTTTGTATAAATCCATCCGTCGTTTCCCCCTTTTCTATTTTAAAGCTTTATCCATTGGTGGCAACCTGCAGACCGGTGTGCTGCCTCAAAGAGCTTCAGCCCCTCAATAGATGTGTCTATGTTCATCAGATAATGGGACGCTTCTTCGCCCTTTGAAAGATAATCCGTCAAAGCATCCGAAATATCCCAGTAATAGTTGGCATATGCCTCAATAAATCCGCTTGGATGTCCAACTTTAAAGCGGTTATAGCGTGCCTGCTCTCCTTCTGTCTTGTCATTGCTTCTGTCTAAGAGAAAACTCTGTCCGTTTTTATCACAAAGCTTCAAAGTCTCCGGTTCTGCCTGAAACCACTCTCCGCTCGCCTGTGTTCCAAATACCCGGATTTTTAATCCGTTCCTGTTGCCAAGGGCAGCCTTGCTAAACCACATCTGCGCTGCAATGTCATCCGTATAATTAATCATGCACAACACATCATCAATTACCTGTGGAAAAAATCCAAAACTGCTTTCCCTTGCCACAATTTCTTTTGGATGCTCCCCCGTTAAAAATGCTATCATATTATGTAAGTGTGTTCCCAAATCCAAAGAAATCGTCGGAATTTCATAATCTGTCATGCGCCAGCTCTGGGGTTTTGGCTCCTTATGCTCCAATGTATATCTGGTAAATCCCTCCTGAGGCATTTCTACAATAATATTCGTAACCTTCCCAAGTTCTCCGGAAATAATCTTTTCTCTTAACACCCGGACCATAGGGTATCCAGTATAATTGTAGGTTACACATAAAAATCCCTTTGTTTCTTTCAGGCAGCTTTTTATCCTGCAGGCTGAATCATAAGAAGTGCACAGAGACTTTTCACAAATTACTGGAAAGCCTGCCTTTAAGCACTCCTCCACCATCTCTTCATGTGTATCAGTAGGTGTCAGGATTGCTATGACATCCAGCCTCCCCTTTTCCTTTTGAATCATTTGGCGGTAATCCTCATAAACCCTTTTCTCATCTACCTGAAATTCCAGTCCTGTTTTTCGGTTGGTTTCCGAATTTCGGCTAAAGGCACCTGCCTCCAGTTTAAATTTTCCATCCATCTGGGAGGCAATTACATGACTTCTCCCAATTGCCGAATTCACTCCCCCTCCAATAAACCCAATACGATACATCCCTTCCCCTCCTTTATTCATTTTTTTGTATGTGGACTTTTATCAGTTCTGTAAGCCTTTTTATGCAACTGCGATATTCCTTTTCAGCTTTAAAATATAAAAAAACAATCCCTGCCTTATATTTCATAATATCTTCAATCTTATCCCCTTTTTGTCCCCAAAGAAGTTGTTCTATAATATAAGGCTTTACCTCATCTGCAATCTGTATTCCCTCCACGCTTCCTGTTTCATCTGCCATAATGCAATGTCTCACATAAAAGCCATCCATTTGCCTGACTTTTGGCACAGGCTGCTTTATCCCGGCTTCAGCTGCCACAATATATGCAGGATAATCCAGACCACAGGAAATCTCCACCAAACGGATATACAAGTCCCCTGGTGCCCTTCTGCATACTTCTATAATAACGGGGACATTCTCTTCTCTTAAAATAAATTGGATATGTAAAATTCCGTCCACCAGCTTAAGGGCCCCTGCCAACTTTTCACTGTCGCTGCATAACTGATCTATTGCCTGATTCGGCACGTCTCCTGGTGCACTGGCTCCAGAAACAAGATACGGATTATGATAGTACTGCTCGTTATCCACAAAATAGAAGGTTATCTTGCCGCCTTGTAAATATGCTGAAAATCCATGGTTGGTTCCAGTTATAAACTCTTCTATAATGATATGACTTTCTCTTGTCGCCTCCATTGCCTGTAAAAATGCTTCCTCTGCTTGCACTTCGTCATTACAACGCCTCATACCCTTGCCGCCAGTTAAATCAACAGGCTTTACAATAATGGGGAATCGCATTTTCATACAGGCTTCCTTCACTTCCTCCAAAGTCTGGCATTTTTGCGCTTTTGGCGACAGAATATCCAGTTTTTTTGCCAATGCCCTATACTGATCTTTATGATGAATAGAGCGAGCAGTCTCATACGAATCATGCCCATTAAGTCCCAGCTTTTCACAAGCATATGCCGCCGACAGATATGCAAAATCATTACAGCCAGAGCAGACAGCCTCTACCTGCTCTCTTTTAGCCAATGCAAGAATTGCTTCTTTATCGCTAAAATCACAACAAATATATTCATCTGCATATTTATGCCCCATTCCCTCTGTCTGATTACCTGTCGTAATCACATAATATCCCATTTTCTGCGCTGCTTTTATCATTGGGATTTCTGCATGGCTTCCTCCAAGCATGAGCATCTTTTTCATGTTGTCTTCTCCTCCTGCCAACCGCTTTCACTTATAATGTATATTATATTCTTATTTACAGGAAAAGTCCAGTGATAGGGGCTGGAAAATGACGAAATCCGTAGTAACCCAGCCCGCTTGCCCTTTATTCAAGCAAAAAATCCGCCAAAATCAAATTGCTCACATCCAATCCCCTGTCGGTAAGGGCAATCCGCTCACCCACGGTAAGCGCATGCTGCTCTTTATATTTCGCAATCTGCCTTCCATACACTTGAAAAATACTCTTCCCAAAAGCAGCCTCAAACTCTTTTACCGATACTCCCTTTATCATTCGAAGCCCCAAAAACATAAACTCCTCCATCCGTTCCTTTTGACTTAAATGTTGGATATCCTCACAAATGGCAGGGACTTTTTCAGAAATGCTGCCTATATCCCTGCTCTTTTCCTTATCTGCCACCCAGTAGTTTACATAATCTTTCAACGAAGTGATATTCCGAAAACGAACGTTTTCTATCATAGAAGAACTTCCAAGACCCAGCCCAAGATAATTCCCTCTTTGCCAGTACACCATATTGTGCAGGCATTCTTTTCCCTTCCGGCTGTAATTGGATATCTCATACCGCTCATACCCTGCCTTTTGAAGCATGTCTTTTGTCAGAGCATACATGGCCCGGTCCGTCTCTTCATCCGGCAAAAGCTCCTGATGCCCGGAATAAGTTTCGTAAAAAGGGGTTCCTTCTTCAATCATAAGGCTATAGGCGGAAATATGCTCCGGCTTCAATGCCAGCACCTTCTCCAAAGTGCCCTGCCAGCTTTTCAGCTTCTGTCCGGGCAGGGCACTGATTAAATCTATATTCAGATTGGCAAATCCCTGAGCCCTTGCCATATGATAGGTTTCCAGAAATTCCTCATAGGTATGAATTCTGCCTAACAGCTTTAACTCTTCCCTGTCCGCTGACTGAAGTCCTATGCTCAGACGGTTGATTCCCGCCTGCTTATAGGTTTTCAGCTTTTCTTCCGTTACCGTGCCGGGATTGACTTCTATGGAAATTTCTGGTTCTGTTAATTTCCATTCCGTTCTTTCCGTCTCTTTTATCCTTAATTCCCTGTCATGGGACTTATTTCCCTGTGCTGCTTTTTTTTCCATTCTCATAATATCCGGAAAAGCTTCTTTTAGTTTACATAACACTTCCTTTATAAGCTCTTCCCGCAGAACGGATGGAGTCCCGCCACCGATGTAAACGGATTTTATCCGGGCTTCGGAAAGCATACGCCCCCAATATTCTATCTCTTTCAGCAGAGCATGTACATATTCCTCTTGTGTCTCTTCCCCGGCAGGCGCCGATAAAAAATCACAATAGCGGCATTTTTTCATGCAGAACGGTATATGGATATATATGCTCAGGGGGCTATTTATAAGTTCTTTCTCTTTCATATGATTGCCCACTATTTATCATCCAGCTTCAGCACGCTCATAAATGCCTGTTGCGGAATTTCCACATTGCCTATCTGGCGCATGCGCTTCTTGCCTTCCTTCTGTTTTTCCAGAAGCTTTTTCTTACGGGTAATATCTCCTCCGTAGCATTTTGCCAGCACATCCTTGCGCATTGCCTTGACGGTTTCCCTTGCAATGACCTTACCGCCCACAGCTGCCTGAATAGGAATTTCAAACAGATGTCTCGGAATTTCTTCTTTTAATTTCTCGCACATTTTCCTGCCTCTGTCATAGGCGCTGTCCTTATGGACGATAAAGGACAGCGCATCCACTTCTTCCTTATTGATGAGCATGTCCAGCTTTACCAGCTCGGACTGCTCGTAGCCCTTTAATTCATAATCAAAGGAGGCATATCCTCTTGAACGGGACTTCAGGGCATCAAAAAAGTCATATATGATTTCATTTAACGGAAGCTCATAGCGAAGAAGCGCTCTTTTTTCTTCCATATATTCCATTCCAAGATAAACACCCCGCCGCTCCTGGCAAAGCTCCATAATTGCCCCGATAAATTCAGAAGTTACCATGATTTCCGCACTGACGATAGGCTCTTCCATATATTCGATTTCCGAAGGATCCGGCAGATTGCTTGGGTTCGTCAGTTCAATGACTTCTCCATTGCTTTTATGCACCTTGTAAATAACTCCTGGAGCCGTAGTAACCAAATCCAGATTATATTCTCTTTCCAAACGCTCCTGTATGATTTCCAGATGAAGCAGTCCCAAAAATCCGCATCGGAACCCAAAACCTAATGCAATGGACGTTTCCGGCTCGTAATGTAAAGAAGCATCATTTAACTGGAGCTTTTCCAAAGCATCCCGCAGATCCGGATATTTGGCCCCGTCCGCCGGATACATGCCGCAATATACCATGGACTGGACCTTTTTATAGCCAGGAAGGGGCTCTTTGCATGGCTCCTTGGCATTGGTTACCGTGTCGCCTACTTCCGTATCCTTTACGTTTTTAATGGATGCGGTAATGTAGCCTACCATTCCGGCGGAAAGCTCTTCGCATTCTAAAAACTGGCCCGCTCCAAAATATCCTACCTCTACCACTTCCGCCTTAGCCCCTGTGGCCATCATTAAAATAGGGGTTCCCTTCTTTACGGTTCCTTCCTTGATGCGGCAGAAAATAATGACTCCCTTATAAGAATCATAAAGAGAATCAAAAATAAGCGCCTTAAGGGGAGCATCAGGGTTTCCCTCCGGTGCCGGGATTTTGGCTACGATTTGTTCTAATACTTCCTCAATCCCAATTCCGTTTTTGGCGGAAATCAAGGGCGCATCATGAGCCTCGATCCCTATTACATCTTCTATTTCTTCTTTGACCCGTTCCGGCTCCGCACTTGGCAGGTCGATCTTATTGATGACGGGAAATACATCCAGATCGTGATCCAGGGCAAGATATACGTTTGCCAAAGTCTGGGCTTCAATTCCCTGTGCGGCATCCACTACTAAAATAGCGCCGTCGCAGGCAGCCAGACTGCGGCTCACTTCATAGTTGAAATCCACATGTCCCGGAGTGTCGATCAGATTGAAAATATACTCCTCTCCATCCTTTGCCTTGTATACGATACGGACAGTCTGGGCTTTTATGGTAATGCCTCTTTCTCTCTCAAGCTCCATATTATCCAAAACCTGTGCCTGCATTTCCCTGCTTGTAAGCAGTCCGGTCTTCTCAATGATTCTGTCTGCCAATGTGGATTTGCCGTGGTCAATATGGGCCACTATACAGAAATTCCTTATTTTACTTTGATCGATACCTGCCATATTCCTTCTCCTGTTCCTTGTTCTGCTCTTCTATTGTATTTACTTTCCATGCAAATTGTTTTCTGTTTCTTTTCACTGCTTGTCAGTATAACAAAAATTTTCTTCCGGTGCAATGTTCCTGCAGGCATTTCCTGATACATCTTGCTAATTTTCTTCTCCCGACAAGGTAAGATACAGCACATGGGCGATAGGGTCCATGGCATTCATGATTTCTTCCACTGTGTTGGTCTGCGCCCCTACCTCGATCAACAGGCTTTTTCCCCGATAATGCATATTGTAGCGATAGCCCTTTAAATATATTTTTCTGGAAAGGCCCGGATAATATTCCTTGCATTTTAACTGGGCCTGAAAGGAAAATGCCAGATTTTCCCCGATGTTATCATTTTTAAGGTAATCAATGTCTCCCCGTTTTTTTGTACGGCTTAGACCGTTAAAAAACATAAACTGGGCAGTAGGCCTTCCGTTTAAGTTGGTCACAAGCCTTGTGCCTTCCGCCACGCCATCCCTGTGCAGGTCGATGATGACTTCAATGGATGGATTTTCCGCCAATATCTGTTCAATTGCAGGCGCCGCATTGGAATATGCGTAATCCCTGTTTTCCACATCATATTTACCGGTATGGTGGATGACGTTAAAGCCATATCCCCTAAGAAGCGCCGTCAGCTTTTCCCCGGCCCCAATAATCGTAGTGGCCTCATCTCCCGCCACGGAATCTGCAAATGCCTCCTGGGAATGGGTATGATAAATAAGAATTTGTGGTTTGTCATTTGATGCCTTCATGGTCATATCCCTTCCCAAAAGCGCCTCCAGATTCAACTGGCTTCCATCGATGGTAGTAATGTTATCCAACACATAAAATTCCCCCAGAAGAGCATCAAAGTCCCGAAACTTTTCCAAATCATAGGTAACGGCTTTTTCCTCTGCCAATACAAAATCAATACCGGCATTTTCCTTTTTCATTTCCTCTTCTACAGCCTGTCTGTTTTCCTCTTCCATTGCCGCAAGCTCATCCTGTTTAGAAGCAGGCTCCGTTTCTGTCTGGACTGGTACATGATTTTCATCCTGCCCTTCATTTAAAATGATTTTCTCGATCATTTCCTGATTTTCCATTTCCACTTTATATTGAGGATTTTCTCTCATATAGTCATAAATCGGCAAATAGCCTGCCACAATCTCTTTTCCGATTTCTTCCACATGCACCGCCACATTGGTTTCTTCCATATAAAGAAAGGCCGGACAATGAATGGAAAGTATTTGCCTGTCCCCCCAGGCAAGAAAATAGGATACATTTCCTCTGCCAAAAAATCCAAAGAGAAGCGCTGCCCTTACAATACAAAAGCATCCTAAAAGACACAGAATGCCAAGCACCATATTCTGTATTCTGTTTTTCTCCATGTTATGTATCTCTCCTAATCTTTTGCCGCCCGCCATGGGCTTTTCATGTCCTGTAACTGTCTGATTATCATAAATAAGACTAAGAAATTATATGTAACCGGAGAAAACTTTAGAACTTTCCCTGCCTTTTGCAATAAAAAAGTGTCAGGAATGACGGCTCCTGACACTTCTCATATATGATTCTATGTTACATTAAGCAATTTTGTTTACCGCTTTGGTTAAACGGGAAACCTTTCTTGCAGCATTGTTCTTATGATAGATACCCTTTGTTGCAGCTTTATCGATTACAACTGTGGCATTCTTTAAAGCTTCCTTTGCTGCCTCTGCATCTTTTGCTTCAATTGCTGTATAAACCTTCTTAATAGCGGTTTTTACACCGGATTTAATCGCTTTGTTTCTATCAGCCTTTGTGCGATTTACTAAAATTCTCTTTTTTGCAGATTTGATGTTAGCCAAGACTTACACCTCCTATATTTGTTCTGTTGTTCGTTCTGAATGCTTCTGCTTACATCTGAGTCTGGACACGGACAGTCTGATGTAAACACACGCATATTATTATATTAGCTGGTATTTATTCTGTCAATATGATTTTGGAAATTTATTATATGCAAACCTAAATTTTACAACAATATTTTATATTTTTGTAAAAACTGCACAGACTATGGGTATATATTTTTCAGATTCATTATATGGAGGAAATCATTATGTCTGTTCATTCAGTACGCACTGACCTTGCATTGGAAGCACACGAGAATATGGAGGTTGTCTCAGAAAATACTCACGGCATTACTGTGGACGAAAGCTATCACGAAAACACGGAAACCCGTATTACCAAAGTATTGGTATCCACCAAAAACGGCGCAAAAGCATTATGTAAACCAATGGGAACCTATATTACATTGGAGACGCCAAATATGATAGAGCCAGACGAAAACTATCACCGGGAAATTTCAAAGGAGCTGGCTGCCCAGCTAAAGGAAATCATTCCCGACTTTGAAAAGGAACAGTCTATCCTTGTGGTAGGGTTGGGAAACAGAGAGGTGACTGCCGACGCACTTGGTCCTGATGTCATTGACAATCTGTGCATTACCAGACATATTGTAAAAGCCTATGGAAAAGCTGCTTATAATAAGAGCCGGATGCATTTAATCAGCTCCCTTGCTCCCGGAGTCATGGCTAAGAACGGCATGGAAACGGCTGAAATCATCAAAGGGGTAATCGAACAGACAAAGCCGGACCTTATGATCGTCATAGATGCCCTTGCTGCCAGAAGCATTAAACGCTTAAATAAGACTATCCAGATTACCGATACAGGCATCCATCCCGGCTCCGGCGTCGGCAACCACCGGGACGGGCTTACAAAAGAAAGTCTGGGCATTCCTGTCATCGCAATCGGCATCCCTACTGTAGTAGATGCGGAAACGATTGTAAGGGACGCGCTTTCTTATATGGAAGAAGGAGAAGTGGACAATTCCTTTCAGGGCAAGATGGTAAACAGTGAGCTTCATAATATGTATGTTACCAGCAAGGATATTGACGAGGTGATCAAGCGGTTAAGCTTCACGGTATCTGAAGCTCTGAATATGGCTTTTGATATGTGCTGACCGGATATGTAACTATCGGATGTACTCCTGCTATAAATATTCCTCCGGAACCGGATAATCAAGCGCCTCCAGCTCTTTTGCATAGCTCCAGTTCCTTAGCCTTTTCACCGATTCCTCCCGAAGCTTCTCCAGTTTCTTAGCCTTTGCTCCCGTCAGGATTCTAATGGAATCGATTATAAAAAACAGGATACCAAACAATGCAACGACCATTAAGCAGCAGAATTCCAGGCTATATCCGCTCTTATGGCTTACTTCATAAAAATGTATGAGAAAAGCAATCAGAAAAATCCCAAGCATGATAAGCAGGCCGATTCCATTCCGCCTTATGGAAAGCGCATTTGGTGCGATTCCTTCCACCGCAATTTCATGGTATCTATCATCCACATAGTTTTTTCCGCACTTTTTACAGGTTCTGATGGGACTTCCATACAACCATTCTTCCTCATAATAAAAAAATATCTTAGCCTTGCAATACGGGCAGTTTCCTCCTGCCCGCAACATGTTCCTCTGCATTTCGTTCTCCTCCTAATGCAATCCTCCTCCGCCGCCATGGGGATGACTGCCACCTCCTATGCTTCTACCCCACATCTG
>CAMWWJ010000067.1 GCA_947177925.1 uncultured Lachnospiraceae bacterium | reverse complement strand
CATTGGATTCCCGTTCAAAAGGTTCAAAAATATGCTCTACAAATTCCGGAGACATACCGATTCCATTATCCTTTACAATAAATACATAATCGCCGTATCCATGATGAAAAGTTGTTTTCTGCATAATCCGAAACGAAACAGTTCCTCCCGCCGGGGTATATTTGACAGCGTTACTCATCAGATTAATAAATACCTGATTCAGCTTTAATGCATCTGTCATGACATCCTCATTGACAATATCAAAAGTATCAATGAATAATTTAAGCTGTTTTGCCTTGACTTGCGGTTGGATAATATTTACCAAATTATGTAGCAATTCGGAAATATTACATTCCTGTTCCTTAATCTGAACCTTTCCACTTTCAATTCTACTCATATCAAGAATATCATTAATCAAGCTTAAAAGATGATTGCTGGAAGAAAGCACCTTCTGTAAGCAATCTTTAACTTGCTCTTTGTTATTGATATGGCTGGCTGCAATTGTGGTAAATCCAATAATTGCATTCATCGGTGTGCGAATATCGTGGGACATATTGGAAAGAAAAGTTGTCTTTGCTCTGTTGGCATGTTGTGCCTGCATAAGCGCATCCTGTAGAGCCTGTGCTTGCTCCTTCTGTTTTCTGACACTCTCCGTGATATTCTGCCGGATAAATAAAACTTTGCTTGCCTTTTTGTCCTTTCGCTCCAGACAGATAATATTCACATGTTCCCATTCCGCACTACCATCCCGTAACACATGGCACTCATAACGCAGATCATTGTGCCCTTCCATTGCAGTAAGAATCTGTTCCTTACTGATAAATGCAGCAAAGTCCTGACGGTCACTTTCCTCCAGCAGAATGGAACACAGGTACACTGATAACTCTTTATAGTTACCACTGTCTGCTATTTTACTGTCCTCCGGTCTTGTTCCCGCCAGATATTGATAGGTGTCTGTTTCAAAATCAATCAGGGCAAAGCGGGAAAACAAGGTGGTGACTCCGCCGATAATATAACCCATTTCCCGGTTTTCCTGTTCTAACAGCTTTTTTTCTTTTCTGTTCCGTATAAGCAACAGAATAATATAAACTGCAAACAGTCCTACCAGAATGACTTCCAGTATAATCCCAGCACGGTTTGCCGCCTGAATCATATTCTGCGTAACGCCCTTGGGGAATGTCTGTACAAGGACATATCCACTCTTTGGAAGATACGTCACACAAATATTATCTGTCTTACTGTCAGCATCACAAACAAAAGCACCTTCCCCGCCTTTTTCAAATATCTCACTTACGGCGTCTGCGGTTCTCCTGTCTATCACACCATCCCGTACCAGTGTTTCCGCTATCTTTTGTTCCTCATATTCCTGCGGCGTGGAATCTGCAATAATCGTTTGATCCGGCATACACAAAAACGCATCTGCGGCTTCACCAAAATAAGAAACGGCAAGCATATCTGCCAGATATTCCTCCGCCTTATAAGCACCCCAGAGGACGCCTGTAATTCTACCGTCATAGTAGACGGGTGAATAAAAGCGTATCATGATTTCATCCGTAAAGCTGGAATTGAAGGTAACATATATTCCACTTTTCCCTTTCATGCCCTCAATATAATAGTCCTTCCCCTCTGCATTAGAGGTACGCCCATCCGATGCATGATTCATGCCGGATGCATCCGTAAAACAAATAGCATCAAATAATGAGTTTTCCTCCATTTCCTGAAGCATTTGAATGCTTACTGTCGGTTCTTTCAGGCTTTGTCCCAAAAAATAAGTATATGTATTGATTTGATCCTGCGCATTTTCAAATTCTTCATCAATACGAATCACTGTCTTGCCGAATCCGCCGCGTAATCTTTGTTTAAAATTTCTATACGTTCCGTATTTTGCGCAGTATACAAGTAAAATGCGATCACCATCGCCATAAATAGGAAAAACGCATAGAACTTTCCCGCCAGCGGTTTCTTTTTTTTGTTAATCATTGGCTTCCTCCCGGTATATCCAATCAGGTATTTTTTCAATTCATGTGGTACATTAAGTCAATTTCTTACCGCTTATCTAAACTATATTTATTTTATCAACCAAAAGTAAAATCCATAGCCAATGTTTTGTAAAGTTTATGTAAAATGCAGGCTCCCTAAGAAACCTGCATCGCATCATTCATATTCTCTTGTAAAAAAATCTGTATCGTAGTCCCTTCCCCAGGACTGCTCTGTAAATTAATTTTGCCATTTAAATACTGTACAGCATGTTTTACAATGGAAAGTCCTAACCCAGTTCCGCCCGATTCCTTAGACCGGCTCTTGTCTACTCGGTAAAACCTTTCAAATATCCTTGCCTGATGTTCCGGCGGTATGCCAATTCCCGAATCCTTTACCGAAATCACAGCGAAGTTTCCCTGTCTGTTTATAGAAACTTCTACCGTACCACTGTCTTTATTATACTTGATTGCATTGTCGCAAAGATTAAATATAATTTCTGTCAAAAGCCTCCTAACACTTTTTATCTTAACTGTTCCCCCTGTTACAATAATTTCAACATCTTTTGCCGCTGCTATATCTACCAGTCCTGCAGTTACATCAGTTGCGGCTTCGTATAAATCAACATCTTCAAAAGGCATATCACATCCCTCGTCCAGTTGGGATAGACGGATAATGTCATCAATCAACGTTACAAGCCGTCCTGCCTCCGTACGGATATGCCCTACAAAACGGGCCATATCTTCTGATTTTACGAGACCGTTTTCCATCAACTCTGCACTCCCCATTATGGATTGCAGTGGAGTTTTTAATTCATGTGATACATTGGCAGTAAACTCCCGCCTGTTTCTCTCTGCAAAAGCTGCTTCTGTTATGTCAAAAGCGAACACAACCGCCCCGATCACAGCATCATTTGATTCAATACGGTTGATATGAAGCTGGTATTCCTTTCCCTCACGTTCCATACGGATTTCACTGTGTCCATTTGAAAATGCATCCTGTATTGCATGGCTTACATCATGGCTTCGCTCCACTGTCAGAAAATCTTTGCCTTTGCAGGAATGGCTTGTATGGAACAGCTCCAGTGCGGCAGGATTGATGTTCAGAATCACGTTATTCTCATTCAAAAGCACAAGCCCTTCCGTCATGCCGTGCGTAATCTGTGCAAATTCATCATTTTTCCTTTGAAGTTCCGACAACTGCATATCTATCTGCCTGTGCTGTTTATTGATACGGTTTAATAAAGGGGCTAATTCCTCATATGTATCATTTTCCAGCGGTTTTTCCAAATCAAGGCTGTTTAGTGGCTCCATGATATGTTTGGAAATCCGGCTTGCTAACACTCCCGATAAAATGAGAGCTACAACAATCACAATTAAAATCGGCTGTATCATTCCCAAAACTAGCACCCATACTGTAACGCTGCTAACCGAAATCCTGAGAACCGAACCGTCGTTAAGCCTTCTTGCACAGTAAAACGTTTTTTCCAAAAGCGTCGTGGAATAACGTAGGCTTTTTCCCTCTTTACTGTGTAACGCCTGTTGTATCTCCTCTCTGTCCGCATGGTTTTCCATACTTTCCTCGTCCGACTGTGTATCATATATGACATCTCCATTTTCAGCAACCCATGTCAGACGATACCCCCTTGATTGTAATCCCTCAAGATATTCCTGACCGTTTTTTTCGACGGCTACAGCAGCCAAAGATATCTCATCTTCTAACTGCTTCACCTGAACATCACTAAAATAGCGATAAAGACACCCCATGATAATGACAAGGCTTGCAATCAGGACAGTACCCGCCACAATCATAATTGACTTAAAAACTTTCTTTGTCATGCCAGCACCTCTAATCTGTAACCAACACCTCGCACTGTTTCAATCATATTCCCGTAGTCTCCCAATTTTACACGCAATGTACGGATATGCATATCAACCGTTCTCGTTTCACTGACGTAATCAGCACCCCATACATCATTTAGGAGTTGGTCACGGGTAAATGCAATCCCCGGGTGAGAGAGGAACAGTCGAAGAAGTTCGAATTCTTTTAATGTAAGCTGGATTCTTTCATTGTCAATGGTAACAGTATGTTCGTCTAAATTGACAACAAGACCGCCTGCTTTCAAAAGATGATCTACCTCTGTGGGTTTGCATCGACGAAGTACTGCTTTCACACGGGAAACCATTTCCATCATTCCAAAAGGCTTTACAAGATAATCATCCGCACCTAAATCAAGGCTTTGGATTTTATCGTACTCCATTCCCTTTGCTGTTGCCATGATAATGGGTGTCCTGCAAGTATCAAGATTGTCTTTCAAAAATTTCAACAGTTCCACGCCATCCTCTCCGGGCAGCATAATATCAAGAATGATCAAATCCGGCTTATCCCCGGTTAAAGCCTCCCTGAAAGCTACTGCATCCGGAAATCCTTTTGCTTCAAAATCAGTGGAATTAAGTGTATATACCTCGATATCCCGGATACTGTCGTCATCCTCTACACACCATATTTTCATAAACCTGCTCCTTTATGTTCTCCCGTCACAGAAAATACCACCCACTCCGCAATATTTACCGCATGGTCTCCAATACGCTCAAAATATTTGGCAATCATCAGTAAATCCAGTGCGTATCCTCCATCTGTTGGTTTTTCTGCTATCAGCTTAATCAATGATGACTTGACCTGTAAAAACAAATCATCAACCACATCATCACGGTCAATTGCCGCACCAGCCAATATCACATCCTGCTTTACAAAGGCATCAATGCTCTCTGTAACCATTTGGCTCGCCGCATCTGCCATAAACCGGATTTGTTCACATTCCTCGCCAGTCCTTCCGTCAAGAAATGTGATAATCTCCGCAATATCCGCCGCCTGCGTTCCGATACGCTCCATATCGGTAATCATTTTAAGGGCTGCGGAAATCTGCCGTAAATCCCTTGCCACCGGCTGTTGTTGTAACAACAGTTTCAGACACAGTGTTTCTATTGTACGCTCCATCCGGTTAATTTCCCCGTCAAGGGATAAAACCTTATCCGTCAGCTTCATATCACCCGTAGTCAATGACTTTGAAGCAACGGCAATTGCTTCCTCACACATAGCCCCCATTTGGGTAAGCTCATTATTAAGCGTAGCAAGCTGTTCATCAAAACGACTTCTCATTATCCAAACCTCCCCGTAATATAATCCTCCGTCCGCTTATCCTTTGGCTGTTCAAACATCTTTTGTGTATTTCCATATTCGATCAAATCACCAAGGAGAAAGAAAGCCGTATTATCTGAAATCCGCACAGCCTGCTGCATATTGTGCGTTACAATGATAATAGTATACTTTTCCTTCAGTTCCATTGCAAGTTCCTCAATTTTAGATGTGGAAATCGGATCAAGGGCACTTGTAGGCTCATCCATCAAAAGCACATCCGGTTCAACCGCCAATGCACGGGCAATACAAAGCCGCTGCTGCTGACCTCCTGACAGTCCCAATGCTGACTTTTTCAGCCTGTCTTTCACTTCATCCCAAATGGCAGCGCCGCGCAGGGAACGCTCCACGATATCATCTAACTTAGCCTTATTTTTAACACCATGCGTTCTCGGCCCGTAAGCAATATTATCATATATGCTCATCGGAAAAGGATTAGGCTTTTGAAAAACCATACCAATACTACGGCGGAGTCCATTGACATCAACATCTGCATCAAAAATATTGTTACCCCTATAATGTACTTCTCCTGTAATCTTCACACCAGTGATAAGGTCATTCATTCGGTTTAAAGATTTTAGGAAAGTAGATTTTCCACACCCAGAGGGACCGATCAGAGCAGTAATGCTCCGTTCCTCAATCTCAACATTTATATCTTTCAAAGCCTGCGTACTGCCATACCAAAGGCACAGGTCTTTTACTGTCATAACATTATTCATACATTTCTCCTTTTCTGGAAGTAGCTGCCCACCAGTGTTGCCGATAGATTGATGAACACAGTCAAAATCATCAGGATAGCGGCAATTGCAAACGCAATACCAAACTCTCCATTTTCTTTTGCATAGACATATAATGCAACTGTCAGCGTTGCTCCTGCGCTGCCAAGTCCTTCAAAAATCCCGTTTAAGGCATGGGCAAAACCAGCCGTAAAAAGAAGTGCCGCCGATTCCCCAAGAATACGCCCAACTGACAATATACAGCCTGTTATAACTCCATCAATACATCCGGGAAGTACAACGGTATAAATCACACGCCATTTTCCAGCCCCCAGTCCGAAAGCACCTTCTCGATAGCTTTGCGGCACCGTTTTCAAGCTCTCCTGTGTGGTACGCATGACCGTAGGCAGATTCATGATTACTAGTGTAAACGCTCCTGCTAAAAGGGAAGTTTTCATACCAAAGAACTGACAGAAAAACAGCATACCTACAAGCCCATAAATAATAGAAGGAATTCCTGATAAGGTTTCGGCGGCGTATTCAATCATGTCTACCAGCTTCTTGTTTTTGGCATATTCCGTGAGGTAAATGGCTGCACCTACTCCAAGCGGGAGAACAAATACCAAAGTTGCAACTACAATATAGACTGTATTAAGAATATCCGGCAGGATTCCTATCCGATCAGACAGATAGCTCGGCTTAGTAGTAAGCAGTTCCCATGATACATTAGGCAGTCCTTTCCACAGCACATAGCCGATCAAAAATAATACCAATGCACAGGTAATGCTTACAGAAATTCCCATCATCACACGCATGACTGCAATATATGTTTTCCTTCTAAGGGAAATAGATTGTTTTTGCATTTTCATTTACTCCTTACTGTGTTTCAAAAAGAAATTCAAAACGGCATTTATCAGCATGATAAAGAGGAACAGCACCAGCGCAATTGAAAACAATGCCTGTTTTTGTAAACTTCCATCAGCCGCATAAGACATTTCACTTGCCACAGCGGTTGTAAGGAAACGGACACTCTGAAAAACTTTCGGCATATTAGGTGCGTTCCCTGCAACCATCATAATAGCCATTGCCTCACCAATAGCCCTGCCAACTCCTAACACGACAGCCGCTGCGATACCGCTTTTTGCTGCCGGAACAGATACTCGGAAGTACGTTTCAATCGGCGTTGCGCCAAGCGCAAGTGAAGCATCCTCATATTCCTTTGGAACAGCTTCTAATGCCGTAAGCGATACTTTGATGATTGAGGGTAAAATCATAATAGCAAGTACAATAATGGCAGCAAGCAGGCTGGCTCCGTCCGGAATATGAAAAGCAATTCGTATCCCCGGAACAAGTACCATCATTCCTACAAGTCCATAAACTACCGAAGGAATACCTGCCAGCAGACTGACTGCCGTTTCAATCACAGTCTTTACTTTTGGTGGTGCAATCTTAGAGAGATAAACCGCTGTCATAAAGCCAATCGGCACTCCAATCACGATTGAACCAGCCGTACCGTAAATACTGGTAAGGATAAACGGTAAAATCCCATACTGCGGCTGTGCTGCTGTAGAAGCCCATTTCTTCCCAAAAAGGAATTTCAAAACACCTATTTTACGGATAGCCGGAATTCCTGATAAAACAAGGTAAACGGTAATCAGAAGTACACAGCCAACCGTAATCAGACCAAGTATCAGGAATATGCCATGTATGGCATTCTCCATGAGCCGCTTTCTGTTCTTCATTTGACTCCACCTTTCTTGAAATTGCTTCGTTTTTTCGAGTTCGCGAAGCGAATCTCGCAATTGAACGAAGTTCAATTTTTTACTGGTACAGCACCCGCAGATGAGATAATCTCATTTGCTTCAGATGAAGTAATATAATCAAAGAATCTCTGTGCTGTTGCTGAAAGTTCTGTACTGCTCTTTGTTACCAATACAAACGGACGCTGTACTACATAACTTCCATCTTTTACAGTTTCTTCTGTAGGTACAATGCCTCCAACGGAAAGCGCTTTTACCGTCTCTTTTACAGACGCAAGGGAAGCATATCCAATTGCCGCTGGATTACCTGCAACGGTTGTAATCACATCCCCGGTAGATGTAAGTTCCTGACGGTATTTGCAGGCATCTTCTGTACCTGTAATAGATTCAAAGCCATCTCTTGTACCACTTCCTGCTTCACGACCAATCAGGACAATTTCCAAATCATTGCCGCCTATGTCTTTCCAGTTCGTTATTTCACCCATGTAAATCTTGCCAATCGTTTCAAGGTCAAGGTCATTTACCGGATTATCAGGATTTACAATGACAGCAATGCCATCAAGGGCAAGTATTGTTTCAGTCAATCCCTGTGCCTTTTCTTCATCCTTTAAGTTGCGGCTGGAAAGACCAATATCACAGCGTCCTTCTGCCACTGCCGTAATCCCGGAACCGGAACCGGTGGGGTTATATGTAAAGGTCACGCCGGAATTGTTTTCCTCAAAGGCTTCTCCCAATGCCCCGATCACCTTTTCCATAGAAGTCGAACCATCCGTAGATACTGTTCCGCTGTCTGTTTTCCCACATCCTGTCATAACTGTAAGCAAAAGTGCCAAAATAATAATAGAATTGATACATTTTTTCATAATCATTTTTCTCCTTTTCTCTCTGATGTTTTGTTCTACGCTTATTATGATAAGCACTGCTTGTAAAATCCAAAACGCAACTTTTGTCAAATTTTTGTAAAATCAGAAAAATATATCCACAGAATATAGCAACATTATTTTTATCAATTAAAAAGCTCTGCATTTTACAGAGCCAATTTTCTTTATTTATTTTTGGACATTATGTCCAGAAGTAATAAAAAGGACACTAATAATTGTTTTTTACAATTAATAATGTCCTAAGAATCAAACTCATTTCTATCTTCGTGCCAGAGCCTCTTACTAAATAATCGTTATTCTTAGTAAAATCTTAGTAAAACAATCCCTTATGGTTCAAAACATACCATAAATTCAGCACTCCCGGCTTCTTATAATAATACTGCCGTGCAGATTTCCTTATCTGCTATTTCCGTAAACACAGGAATGCTATCCTGCATCTGTACATCAACAGCTTCCTCATGTTCTTCCAAAACCAGATCATATTTTTTTGAATTGAGCGCACTTTCAATTTCTCCAAGTGCCTTCAACACATCGTCATCAGCCTTGTGTTCTTCTCGAATAATATCCAAAAAAGCAAGCATACGCTCTCGTTTCATTTTTGATAGGTTTGCCATGATACCGTATCTCCTTTGCTTCCATATGTATTCCGCAGCAGCCACTCATTTCTTCATTTTTTACCACAACACTTTTTATACTTCTTTCCACTTCCACATGGACATGGATCATTTGGGTAAATTTTCTTTTTATTCTCCTTTTCCAGTATATTTTTTACACGATTCGCATAAACTATTTCAGCTATCTTTTCCAGAGTGTTTCTATCATAGCCTTCCTTATCAATATCATCTATATATAATTTTCTATACTGTACATCATTTATTCTTTCAAAATCATCATAGCTAATAAATACATACCAGCTTTCGTCTTTCTTAACTTTCATCATATTGGCGTACATATAGCTCAGTCGAAATCTTTCATCAATTTCTTGTATGCCTTTCTGCATCACAAAACAACCATACATCATGTCTCCATTCTTAATAACAGGAAACATTCTTCCAACTTCTTTTTGTCGTTCCAATAAGTATTGAATACTTTCAATCAATTCATTTCTAGTTACCGGAGCCAAATCAAGAAGAAAGTTTACAAATGATACTCTACCTTGTAATTCGTTTTCTTGTACAAAACAAATTATATCTCTTAATTTATCTGGAATTTCTTGAATCGGTTTTGCTCTATATAGCCCTTTATAATATAGTCCCGCAAAATAACCATCTAAATCTTCTCTATATCCATTTGCAACAAATGAACTGTATTCTCCAAATTCACTCGCAAACATAGCATAATTATTATGAACAATATACATACCTAAATGATCCAATTCATCATTCAGCATTAAGGTTGGTAGCATTGTAGCAGCTTTTCTTTGTCTAAGATAATGCAAAAAATATAATGGGGACTCAAAATATTCCACATACACATCTAAATCGTCAACACTTATTGCTATTGTTCCGCTACTAATCTGCAGAAAATTCATCTTCTCAATTTTCGCTTCAAATGCGTTAAAATTCTCTACCGTCACACAAAAAGTAAAAATATTTTTGTATTGAGTATTATCAACAGTAAATTTTATATTTTTATATTCATCGTAAAAAAACACTTGCTTTTTTTTATTAATGTATTTCAGAGTCCTTTCGCATTGATAATCAGCTTTTCCAATCAAATTCTCAAAGGATTTTTTATGCGCCTTATAATCTGTAATTGCTGGTGTATAAGTAAATGAGCCCGCTTTTACCTCCACAATTAATATTGTGTCATCATATAATATCAAAATATCATTTTCATCCATCTGTTTCAATGAATTTTCTATAGGATAATAATTTCCTATATAACTTTGGCATCCTGGTAACAGCTTTTTAAATTGCATTTCAACTAATGCTTCGCTTGCTTCTTTTTGTATATCAGCCCATTTGTAATTATTGTCGTGTCTACTTACATCTTTTTGAATAATCCGATATATATTATCGAAAAGATTATAATAATCAAAGCAGTAACTCACCTGGTTTATTTTTATAAAAGGCTTCTTTTGAACAGGTAAGTCTACCATAGGCCAAGCAGAAAACTCGTCCTTCTTTATAAAGTCGGTACTCTCACCTAAACCCCATGACAAACTATTTACAAATTCATCGCTCCATCTAGTTACCAATTTAACATTATATAAATCTGACCCAAAACATTTTCTACTCAGTTCCCAATGGCGACTATCATCACGAATCTTATCTAAAATGACTTTCACTTCTTCCAGACTTTTTCCCGCTGATTCCTTTTGAAAATCATCAAATTCTTGCATCATCTCTTTCATTGCATCAAGTTTTCCAGCAGAAAGCGATTTTTCTAATTTTTTTAATCCTTCTAAAATATCCCCTGAAGAAATATTATATATTTCCAGCAGTTTTGCAGAATGTGGCATCAATAATGTTTCCAGAGTATTTAATTGCTGAAACTGATATCTTTTGCCACGCACATTTCCCATTAATTGCGCCTCAATAATGTATGAAATATCCTCCCTAGTTAAAGTTTCATCTTCATTTAAAGCCTTTGCTGACCAATAATTGTAAAATAATGGAATACTCTCATATAGCTTATCAACTTTTAACAATATCTGTTCAATTAACTCTACTTGTTCATCGTCTGCTTCTTTATAATTACTTTCTTGCGAAACCAAAATACTTTGTATGTATTCCGTAGCTCTTAATTTAAAATTTTCTTCCGCATTAAGTTGACTTTCAGAAACCGTATTTATTAAATTCATCATACCTCGATCTGTTGCAGACATCAGCAACAGGAGAGGATTACATATACTGATATTGTTCCTTATATCTGTAATCAAATCATCTATTTCTGTTTTTTTCTCTTCGTATTGTTCTGCTAGATTCTTTTGAATACTCGCAATATCTTCTTCCGTAAAATGATTTCTTATTGTCACCAAATTTCCTATTCTTCCCAAATCGATATAGCCATTGCTATAAAACTCATCAAAAGGAATTCCCTTATTTTTCTTCATATTCATTCCCTCTCCATACCATTTCCTTCAAGCAATTTTATCATCTCATTTGGTGTAACAATAAAATCTCTAATCGGGTAATGCTTCTGATTCCCCGTCACTAAATACGCATCATCATCCCGCTTTTCCATAGCTACTTCATAAAAAATCAAATCATCCATATCAATAAGGATTTCTCCTGTAGGCTGTGGAAAAACCTCCATACCGAATTCTTTAACCGCCGTAAGTACCATCTGTATGGACTTCTCTTGAAAATGAAATTTCTCTCTATGAAGCACCTCATCATATTCAGCCAAAATCTCATTATGATACAGCGGTACAATCCTGCCGTCAATAATTGCCCGCAACACTTTTACCGTTGCAGCATCACTATTTTTTGATAAAAGAGCAGCTATAAATACATTGGTGTCTATTACCGCATAATATGTCATGCTGTTACCTCTTTTTTCTTTCTGCTCTTGCCGTCGCTATTTCTGCATTGATTTCTTCCAATGTCATCTCCGGAAGATCACTTGCTTGCGCCCGCAGATCCTCAAAAGCTCTCATTGCCTCAGCTCTTGTAACCGTATTTTCCGGTATCCTTACATCAAACGGAACACCCTTGACCATTTTACTTTTATTCATAAACATACGCAATGCCGTGGGCAAATCCATCCCAAGAGATTCGTAGATTTCTGTCACTTCCTGTTTTAATGCTTTATCTGCACGAAACTGAATCAATACCTGTTCTGCCATAATATGCCTCCACTCCACTTCATATAGTAGTTGTTTTGCAGTTGTTTCTAATACTATTATATGCTTGATATCAAATTTTATCAAGACAAATCAAGTAAATCATTATTAGGAAAACTATAATTTAGTTGACCTTCATGCTACAATTCCTTCTATAATGCAGTATCAAAGCCAACTAGGCAACAACCTCGATACGCTTTACAGACCTGTTTATTGTAATAAAATACCCACATATTACT
>CAMWWJ010000066.1 GCA_947177925.1 uncultured Lachnospiraceae bacterium | reverse complement strand
GGTGATATCATACATCGCATTCAGATGCATGAGGTTGCATCCGTTATTGCTGTGGGACCTGCTTTCCAGATAAGTAGCCTTATCGTTTGCATTACGGGATATGCTTATGTCAGTCCCGTCGCATGCCACGAGCCTGTAACCCTTATACAGCTTCTTGGGCCTTATCTTTCCGGTAAAGATATGCAGCAGCCTGGAAAAACCTTCCGGCCTTATTTTATTACGTTGCTGAACAAATGCGGAAGATGTGGGGATTTCTGTGGCCCTGCTTCCGAAAAATTCGAAAAGTTCCATGTCGAGGGTGGAACTTCCCAACAGCAGGACATTCTTTACGGTGTCCTGAAATGGTATTTTCCTGCAGCGGGTAAAGTTTTTTCCCGGGGCAGCCAGGACTTCTTCCGGAAAGGACAAGAGTTCATTAATGGACTCCCATAATAATTCTTTGGTTTTGTTAAAATCTGTCATAGTGTGTACCCCTAAAATTTATATTTAAGGGGCTTCGCCGCAGATTTTTATATAGTTGTCAAGTGTTTTTTATAAAAAAAAGATATTGTTTATAGCATTCAACTATAAATAATATCTTTTTCTTAACTTAATGGCATTGCGTAAGGACCGGCGCCTTCATCAAGGCCCGGAAGAGTTCCATCTAGCAGCTTCTACTGTGTATCGGACTGCCTTCACCATTGCGAAAAAAACGTTAGTAAAGAGGCTTATTAGTTGCTTTTTGCTTATATATCATTATTCAAATTACATATTGTCATTCAAAGTTGTAATGCAAAAAACTTGAGTAGAAATCTATAATAGAAAGCACAACTTACGGTGTCAAAGATTTTCCTTCCATTACCTATCACTGTGTAGCTTTAAGCCGTTCCCCGGTAGTGGTAGCCATAGAACAGCGGCAGAGGGATGGGATCCTATTAAATCCCACCCCCACAGCAAAAAAGAACCCTGTCACAAAATGCCCAGCATCCCATGACAGAGCCCCATCACAACTTATAATCCATCGCCTTCCGCGTCCTGCTCTCCCTCAATCTTCCCTCCACCAGAAGCCTCTTCATCCTTCTCCTCCGGCTCAGGAATTCCCTTTTCCTTTCGGAAAATCTGCATAAATTCCTTTCCGGTAATGGTTTCTTTTTCAATCAGATGGGCTGCAATCTTATCCATGATATCCCGATTTTCCTGCAGCAGTTCTTTTGCCTTCTGATATCCTTCTTTTAATATGCGCATTACCTCTGCATCCACCTCTGCCGCGGTTACATCACTGCAGTTCATGGAGGCAGTGCCGTCTAAATATTTGCTTTCTACTGTTGCTAATCCAATCAAGCCAAACTTTTCACTCATACCATACTGGGTAACCATTGATTTGGCAATGTTGGTTGCCTTTTCGATGTCATTGGCCGCTCCGGTAGTTACTGTATCAAATACGATTTCTTCTGCCGCACGACCTCCCAAAAGTCCTACCAGCATATCCCGAAGCTCCGCTTCCGTATTCAGGAATTTCTCTTCCTCCGGAACGTGCATAACATATCCTAATGCACCCATGGTCCTTGGAACGATGGTAATTTTCTGAACCGGTTCTGAATTTTTCTGAAGGGCGCTCACCAGTGCGTGACCCACCTCATGATAAGAAACAATTTTTCGTTCCTCCTTGCTCATGATCCGGTCTTTTTTCTCCTTGCCCACCAGAACTACCTCTACTGCATCAAATAAGTCCTTCTGGCAGACTGCTGCTCTTCCTTCCTTTACTGCATTTATGGCTGCTTCATTGATCATATTTGCAAGGTCGGAGCCAACTGCACCGCTGGTTGCAAGGGCAATGGCCTCCAAATCCACGCTGTCATCCATAAGCACATCCTTGGAATGTACTTTTAATACATCTTTTCTTCCTTTTAAATCCGGCTTGTCTACGATAACACGCCTGTCAAAACGCCCCGGCCTTAAAAGTGCCTTATCCAGTATTTCAGGGCGGTTCGTTGCTGCAAGGATCAAAATACCCTTGGAGGTATCAAAGCCATCCATCTCGGAAAGGAGCTGATTCAGTGTTTGTTCCCTTTCTTCGTTTCCTCCACCGTATTTAGAATCACGGCTTCGTCCGATGGCATCAATTTCATCGATAAAAATAATACAGGGCGCATTTTTCTGAGCTTCCCTAAATAAATCCCTTACACGGGAAGCACCCACACCAACATACAATTCAATAAAATCCGAGCCTGCCAATGAAAAGAAAGGCACTCCAGCTTCGCCGGCTACCGCTTTTGCCAAAAGGGTCTTACCTGTTCCCGGCGGTCCTACTAAAAGGGCGCCCTTTGGAAGCTTTGCACCAATTTTTGTGTATTTGCCGGGATTGTGCAAAAAGTCAACTACTTCCTGCAGGGACTCCTTGGCTTCATCCTGTCCTGCCACATCCTTAAAGGTAATGCCTGTTTCCTTTTGGACATATATCTTTGCGGTACTCTTTCCTACACTCATGGGACCGCCGCCGCTGGACATCTTACGAAACAAAAAGCTTAGCGCAATCCATAAGATAACGATTGGAAGAATATACGTTAAAAGGATCGATAACAAAAAACTGGAATTATCCGGTATTTTTTCCTTAAAGCTCACATTGTGCTCTCTTAAAAATGATGCAAGGGAATCATCTTTCACAATACCGGTATAATAGGTGGTGCTTTGAGGCTGAGGGGCAAAAATGCTTTCCTCCTCTTTCTTCTTTTCTTCCTTTGGTGTAATGTTGATTTTGTCCGAAGTTATGACAACGCTTTCTACCTTTCCGGCCTCTACCATGTCTAAAAATTCATTGTAGGTAATCTCTTTACTGCTGCTATCCGTCATCAATCGCATAATATAACTCATGCCCAGCAGTACGATCAGGGAGGCAATTAACAGAACCATCAGGCTCTGCCCCTTCTGTGGCCCATTGCCGCCCGAACCCTGTCCGTTGTTTCCGCCGTTATTTCCGCCATTATTTCCGGAGTTATTCCCATGATTCTGGCCGCCTGAACCATTTATATTATTGCCATTATTCTGGTAATTTTGATTTTCCATTCTTCTCCTCCTAAAATTCCTCTTTCATTATAGAGATTGTCATTTCATAAATCAATATAATTCTTGTGAAATTTTGAACACAATTATGAAAGAATTCTAAATTTTTTTTATAAGATAAGAAATTATGCTTTCTTTTCCCTTACAGAATGTGATATAATCGTAACTGTATTTTATTTTTTCTACAAAATCTTAACTACACCTTTAACTTCGGACGGAGGAGAAAGAAATGCCAGTAAAATATGTGTTTGTGACAGGCGGTGTCGTTTCCGGTTTAGGAAAAGGAATCACTGCCGCATCTTTAGGACGTCTTCTGAAAGCAAGAGGCTATAAAGTCACCATGCAGAAGTTCGATCCATATATTAACATTGATCCGGGTACCATGAACCCGATTCAGCATGGGGAAGTATTCGTGACCGACGATGGTGCCGAAACCGATCTGGACTTAGGGCATTATGAAAGATTTATTGATGAAAGTCTTGATAAAAATTCCAATGTGACAACCGGAAAAGTATACTGGTCTGTTTTGCAAAAAGAAAGAAGAGGCGACTACGGTGGCGGAACTGTTCAGGTAATTCCTCATATCACCAATGAGATTAAAAGCCGTTTCTACCGGAATTTTACCGACGAGGACACAAGAATTGCCATAATTGAAGTGGGCGGCACAGTAGGCGATATTGAAAGCCAGCCGTTTTTAGAGTCTATTCGTCAGTTCCAGCACGAGGTCGGACCGGGAAATGCTATTTTAATCCATGTTACTTTAATTCCTTATTTAAGTGCCTCTCAGGAAATGAAAACAAAACCCACCCAGGCATCCGTAAAGGAGCTTCAGGGAATGGGCATTCAGCCAAATATTATTGTATGCAGAAGCGAGCATCCATTAGACCAACAGCTAAAGGATAAGATTGCCTTATTCTGTAATGTGCCTTCGGGACGTGTCCTTCAAAACCTTGATGTGGAGTATTTATATGAAGCTCCTCTCGCCATGGAGGAAGAAAAGCTGGCACAGGTTGCCTGTGAATGCCTGAATCTTAATTGTCCAGAACCAGATCTTACAGATTGGAAGATCATGGTGCAAAATCTGCGTAATCCGGAGCATGAGGTTACTATAGCTCTGGTAGGCAAATATATTCAGTTGCACGATGCTTATATTAGTGTAGTGGAGGCATTGAAGCATGGTGGAATTTTTATACATACTACAGTAAACATTAAGTGGGTGGATTCCGAAACGGTAACCTCTGAAAATGCAGAAGATATATTCCAAAACGTAGATGGAATTTTGGTTCCCGGCGGCTTTGGGGACAGAGGAATTGACGGAAAGCTGCAGGCTATCACTTATGCAAGAGAACATAATATTCCGTTTTTAGGGCTTTGTCTCGGCATGCAGCTATCAATTGTGGAATACGCAAGGAATGTGGTTGGCTATCGGGACGCACACAGCATTGAATTGGATTCCGGTACGACTCATCCGGTTATTGCGCTTATGCCGGATCAAAACGGTGTAGAAGATATCGGAGGAACCTTAAGGCTTGGGTCTTATCCCTGCGTTCTGGACAAGCAGTCAAAAGCATACGAACTCTATGGAGAAGAAACCATTTATGAAAGGCACAGACATCGCTATGAGGTAAATAATGATTACCGAAATGCCCTGACAGAGCATGGCATGAAATTATCCGGTCTTTCTCCCGACGGACGCATCGTGGAAATGTGCGAGCTGCCTGAACATCCGTTTTTTGTCGCCACACAGGCACATCCGGAATTAAAGAGCAGACCAAACAGACCCCACCCTTTATTCAAAGGATTTATAGAAGCTTCTTTAAAGCATCATCAATAAAAAGATAAGTTCAAAAAAGGCATTCCCTAAGTGAATGATTCACTTAGGGAATGCCTTTTCTATAACCCGTAATATATTTTCCTTTTCACAAATTAATAAATCTGGAATGCATTCATTTTTCTTACCAGCTCCTGGGAAGCAACATCCAGTCTTTCTACTTCTGACTTAATGGATTCAATCGTTGCGGCAAGCTCTTCTGTGGAAGCCGCAGTTTCCTCTGTAGAGGCTGCATTCTGCTCTGCAATGGCGGAAAGAGTTTCGACAGAAGATACCACCTGACCCTTTGCCTGTTCCAGCACGCTGGTGCTGTTGGAAATAGTCTCGATGCCGTTTACGGTAACCAGCAATCCGCTATTTACATTGTCAAATACATTCTTTGTCATCTCTACCTTATCTGCCTGTAAGCCAATAATGGCATCTACCGAATTCATTGTCTTAACGGCCTGTTCAGACTGGGTCAGCAGATGAGAAATAATATCCTCAATCGTCTTCGCAGACTGATTGGACTGTTCTGCAAGGTTTTTAATCTGTTCTGCCACAACTGCGAAACCTCTGCCGCTTTCTCCCGCCCTGGCAGCTTCAATGGAAGCATTTAATGCTAACAGGTTCGTCTCGTTTGCAATAGAAGCAATCAGTTCTGTTGCTTTATGTATTTCCTGTGCGGATTCATTGGTAGTATTGGTCTGTTCGTAAATAATGGCAATCTGAGTTTTTACTTTTTCGGAAATGGCTTCCAGTTCTTCTACGGAATCCACACCGGCCGCTCCGGTTTTCTTCATTTTCTCTGCATTTTCCATCAGCGCCTTTACGGCTTCGGAAGTCTGTCCAATACCATCACCCATCTTATGTATCGCCTCTGAAACTGCCTGAGTCTCAATTGCCTGCTGGGTAGCGCTATTTGCCATTTCTGTCATGGTCTGTGCAACGCTTTCCGAAGAGTTGCTTGTGTCAGCAGTCATTTTATTTAAACTGACAACCGAATCGTGCACGGAATCCGTAGTAATCCCCACATAGGCAATCAGCTTCTTTAATGACTTTAACACATCCGAGACGCCATTGGCCAATATTCCCATTTCATCCATTCTTTCAAGGTCCGCTTTTCCAACCTCCTTGGTCAGATCCCCTTCTGCTGCTGCCTCAAGAATCTCCATGGTACGGTTCAGGGATTTTATCATATTCCCCACAACAAGCTTTGATATGACCACTCCCACAATGCTTGAAGCAATAGCTGTTATAATCATACCCCTGATAAGCCCTACTAATTCAGCTCCCTTAATGCCTTTCCCATGAAGCTTAATATCAATAAGCGCTCCGATTAAAACCAATACGGCTGAGCCTATCACCAGGCCAATTATCTTTGCCTGCAAGGATGCCTTCCTCTTTTTTACTTCGTTTCTTACTTCTGATGCCGCTTCTACAATATTTTCCATTTTTTCGTCCATATGTAACCTCGCCTCCACTATTTTTTGCATTCCCCATTACTCTTGTTTATTTTATCATATTTCCATATTATTTAAAAGATATTTTATAAAAATTCTACCCCTCTGAAAGCCATTCCTCCAAAAGCACCGGAAGCTCTGTAAAACACCTTGAAATACAAATTTCAGGAGGCTCATTCTTTTTCTTTTTCCTGTAAATTTCCGCCAAAAGAGAGGGATTTTTTACAATCCCTTCCTTTTCTTTCCTGCTCAGGCTTTTAATAAAATATTCCAGCCTGCCCGCTTCCGGCCAGCTGTTTGTTTCCCACAGTGCTTCCAGCCGTACGGCCTGTCTGCTCTTTGTATATTTAGCCCCTTGTTTTTCCTTATAAAAATGCTGCTTAAGCCTCTTTTTTATGTCTTTTGTAATGCCGGTATAGTAGCTTTCATCCTGACATTTTATGATGTAAATATAGTTCATGTCTTTCTGCCTTGATTCTATTCATAATTCCTCTGTCATTTTCATATCTTACCACTGAAAGGCAGACATTTCCATTGTTTTTTCCCATAAGGATACCGTCACTTCTCCAACGGGCATTTTACTCTTTTTCATCCCTCTCATAATCATAAACCACACTGCCGTCAATTATTGTATACAGTGTTCTGGTAAAGGTTTCCATGGGATTTCCCGTAAATATGGCAATATCCGCATCCTTTCCCGGTTCCAGACTCCCAACCCGATGATCCACCCTGCATATTTTGGCGGCATTTATGGTAATCGCTTTCAGCCCTTCCTCCATAGGAAGTCCCTTTTTTACCGCAAGCCCGGCACAAACAGGAAGATATTGCAGGATGGATACGGGATGATCCGTAGTAATTGCCACCGTTACCCCAGCCTTACTTAAGATACCACTTGTTTTAAAATCCATATTCTGTACTTCTATTTTTGATCGGGCTGTCAAGTCCGGCCCTACAATGGCAGGAAATCCGGATTCCGCAATTTCCTCTGCTATCAGATGCCCTTCCGTACAGTGATCCAAAGTCATGTCCAGCCCGAATTCCTTTGCAATACGGATAGCCGTCAGAATATCATCCGTTCTATGAACATGAGCTTTTAAAGGGATTTCCCTGTTTAACACAGGCAGCCACGGCTCCATGTTAAAGTCCTCTTCCTCTAAGCTTCCATTGTCCATTTTCTCCTTATATTGTTTTGCGCGAAACAGCTCTTCACGGAGCAGGGAAGCAATTGCCATTCTGCTTGCAGGCATTTTCCCCATGTCTCCATAATTTCTTTTGGGATTTTCTCCAAATGCCACCTTCATGGCGGCCGGCGCCTTTACAATCATATCATCCATACATCTTCCCTGGGTCTTCATGAACACGAACTGTCCTCCTACCACATTGGCACTGCCCGGTCCCGCCATGACCGATGTGATTCCCGCCTTTATTGCGGCATGAAATTCAGGGTCCATAGGGTTAATAGCATCTAACCCTCTCAGGGCAGGTGTAATGGGATTGGTTATTTCGTTGCCGTCATCTCCGGAGGTTCCGTTTTTTTCCTCCGTAATGCCCACATGACAGTGCGCTTCAATGATTCCCGGCATGACCCATGCTCCCTTTACATCCAGTATGTCTGCTGCTCTGGTATTTCCGGATTTTTTTCCCCGGTTTTCCTTTTGCATTTGGGAATGAACATCTCCCAATTCCCTCATGCTTCCTACTTCCTTTATGTTCTTTCCTTCTATTTTTATATATCCCTGCTCTATGGTCTCTCCTGCCATAGTATGAATATTTCCATTGATGATAATCATAAAAGCCTCTTTTTTCCTTTTTTCTATATTATTTGTTTAATCTTTGAATTTATACAATGCAGATGAAAAAATAACATCATTCAAAAACGGAAAGAAGAGGCTTTCTATTTCGGTTACATTTTGTTCTTTCTCTTTATCCATTCTGTGGAAGCATCCATGGCTGCCCTGCAGGCTTCTGTCTGATCCAGGGAGTGGAGCATAACGAAATCATGTATAATTGCCTGAAAGCGCAAAGCGGTTACCGGAACTCCTGCTTCCCTCAGCTTTCTGGCATAAGCTTCCCCCTCATCCCGGAGCACATCCGCTTCCCCGTTTAATATCATTGCTTCCGGAAGCCCCGACAATTGTTCTGTACTGGCACAAAGCGGCGAAGCGGTAATCTGATCCCTCGCCCGTTCGGAGGTGGTATACTGATCCCAGAACCAGATCATGCCATCCCGGTAAAGATAGTAGTCCTGCGCAAATCTGCAGTAGGATTCCGTATCAAAGCAGGCATTGGTAACCGGATAATACAAAAGCTGTTTTTGTATGTGGGGACCGTTTCTGTATTTCGACATCATGGTCATGGCAGTTGCCATATTTCCTCCTACACTGTCTCCTGCCACCGTCAATGTTTTTTTATTCATTTCATACCCCATACTGGAAAGCAGCTCCGGCAGCATGGAAAGTATGCTGTAGCATTGCTCTAATGCAACAGGATAATGTGCTTCGGGAGAGCGGGTATATTCCGGAAAAATTACGATACAGCCTGTTCTTGCCGCCAGTTCCCGCACAAGCTTTTCGTGGGTATGGAAGCTTCCAAATACCCATCCTGCTCCATGGATATAAAATATTACATCTGCCGGGTTTCTTAAACACTCCGGTATTACTACATAAACAGGGATTTCTCCCCATTGTCCCGTATTTACCCTTATGCAGCTTATTTGGGCAGGATACAGGAATACAGGCGCATCCTGGGCTTTTTCCAATACTTCTCTGCCTTCTTTTGGTGGCAGTTGATAAATACGTGGCAAGGCTGCGGCGGCATTGCTTACTTCTACGGCTTCCTGTTCCAGTTGAACTGTTCGTCTCATAGATAAACTCCTTCTGATTTTCTTCTATATAAAATCATATTCTTTGGGAGGGCGGTTCATTATTGAATTTTGTTGAGAAGTGGTTTGTAAATAGGGGATTTAGATGGACGGACATGGGAGTCAGTATGGTATATTATATGACAAGAAATATTATGTCTCCGTTTAGCCATTGCCAATCCTCAACGAGTTCTATTTTTTCATTATCAAGCAATCTGGGAATACTATATAATTTCCTTGACATTCCCCCGCAGGGGATACTTTATACTCACTCTCAAGGAGGTTAAAATGTATTTAATAAGCCAATTTTCAAAAATATCTGGTTTAACAGTGAAAGCGTTACGGTACTATGATGAGCAAAATATATTAAAACCATCCTACCGGGACGAAGATACTTTGTATAGATTGTATGATGAAAACGATTTAGAAAAAGCCCAGCTGATCAAACTGTTACGAACACTTGATTTTTCAATATCCGAGATGAAAGAAACTCTTGATATGGCAGAAAATGAAGCAGATTTAACTTGCATTTTACAAGAAAAGGTCGAACATATCGAAGCAAATATTGCAGAGGAAAAAGCTCTCATAAAGAAAATCAACAATTACTTATCACCTATACCCTCTAAATCAAGTGATAAAAATTACAATATTGCAATCGAAGATATTCCGGCGTCTTTAGTGGCTTCGATACGTTTTTCTGAAAAATATGACCAGCTGGGAAAATATGTTCCTGTTCTTTATAAGGCAGTAAAAAATAATGTAAATGGTTCTCTTACAAATTGCTACTATGATGAAGAGTGTACTGAAATAGCAGACATGGAATTATGCCTGCCCATCAAAAAACAGATTCCAGACGGCACCATAAATTGTAAATGGCTTCCAGCAGTCAAAGCTGTTTGTACAACACATTATGGAAGCTATGAAATGTTGTACCTTGCATATAAGGCTCTGTTTGAGTATGTAAACAAACAAAATATATCTTTGCTTACTCCGTCAAGAGAAATATATGTAAAAGGGCCCGGAATGGTATTCAAAGGCAATTCACAGAATTATGTAACAAAAGTAATATTACCGTTTCAAATATTATAAAGGAGTATAAAATGACAAAGACAATAGAAAATTTTATTCCACAAGGCGGAAAACATTGTATTACCAATTCTTTGAAACAAATATTTCATTATTATGGCTATCCGTTATCAGAAGAAATGATGTTTGGTTTGGCTTCAGGTCTTTCTTTTCTTTATCTGAACCAATCTTTTTCCCCTATGGTAAATGGTAGAACGAAAGTTTTTGAATTCGAGGAAAAATTAGCAAGTCGGCTCAACATTTCTATTCAATGCAAATCTGGTTCTGATTATGAAAAAGTAAATCAAATAACCAGAAATATGATAGACCAAGATAAACCTGTTTTGATTTATGTAGATATGCTTTATTTACAATATTTAGGTTTAAACAAAAATAGTCATTTTGGAGGTCATGCGGTTGTCCTCTTTGGCTATGATGATGAAAATCAGCAATTTTTAATCAGTGATAGGGATAACCATGATTTCCCGATCAGAACTCCTTTTGGAAATATAGCAGAAGATTTTCACTATGTAAGTTATCAGGAAATGGAGCAGGCACGCAGTAGTATACACAGACCTTTTCCAGCCAAAAACAAATATCTTTTATTTGATTTTAGCGGATATAAACAAATCAATAAGCCTGTTCTATATGAAGCAATAAACGAAACGTGTTCTTCCATGCTTAATCCGCCTGCTAAATTATTAGGTGTGAACGGCATATTAAAATTTTCAAAAGAACTATTGAAATGGGAAAAATTCAATACAAGCAAGTTGAAAATATCCGGGACTACAAATTATTTTCAAATTAGTAAAGACGGCGGAACTGGTGGAGGTATTTTCCGTAAGATGTATGGCGATTTTTTAATAGAAGCCGCCCCCATATTAGAAAATGAGAATATCTCACAAGTAGGGAGAAAGTTTGTAGAAGTAGCTAAACAGTGGGATAAAATTGCTGACTATCTGTGGGAATTATCGCTTCATGGAGATACCATGCTATTACATACAATGTCTGACATAATTATGGAAATATATCAGCAAGAAACTATTTTGTATAAAATCTTGCAATCACAGGTGCAAAAGAATTCATATCCAGATTATAAAATTAAATTTTGTACATAATTCTGTTATAATTATATGCAAATTCAAAAAGGAGGCGGTGTTTATCACTAAAAATGGATATGGCAATCTTATTGTCACGAGCATGGAAACATATGAATCTATGCTGGAAACCGCATTGAGGACTTAAAACATGCCTCCGAGAACACTGACTTCAGGAATAAATTTTTAGAAGAATACAATATTTAAGATAAGACTTACATCTTGTAGCGTTTGCGGAAGGATTCGAACCTTCGGTGCGTTACCGCACACCACCTTAGCAGAGTGGCACCATAAGCCTCTCGGACACGCAAACGGAAAGTGGATGGGGCAGGACTCGAACCTGCGGTGTTTCTTTGTGACGGATTTACAGTCCGCTGCCCTCGCCGCTAGGCATACCCATCCGTGGGGTGACCAGAGGGAATCGGTCTCCGCTCCGCTTCGGTCGGCGCAGAACAGATGTCCCCGGACATCTTGCGCCCCCGTAAGCAGAGCCACAATCTGCCGGACTACCATTATCCTATGACCACAGTAACTCCTGTGGGACTTGAACCCAACATCTCCGGCTTGAGAGGCCGGCGTCATAGCCTTTAGACTAAGGAGCCATAATGATCCCCATGGGACTTGAACCCAATACCTCCGGCTTGAAAGGCCGGTGTCCTGACCTTTAGACCAGGGGACCTTATTGCAGGCATTTCTCAGCCTGCTGTTTTCTTATTATTTCTCTTTCTTATATTTCATTCATGCGCTGATCTGCACCTGCGCTGCCGTATCAATGACCAGAATATCATCCAGATGTACCTGCAGAACCGCTGCAAGCACCACCAGATTGTCTATGGTCGGCAGGGCTGCCCCTTGCTGCCACTTGTATATGGCCTGCGGAGTGGCAAAACCGAAAATATCCTGTAAATCCCTTACCGACAATCCTGCCTGCTTCCGCAGCCTGCATATATTCTGTCCTGTCCTTACCATATCTATGACCGGCAAATTCACCATGATCCTCACCTCCTGTTATCAAACCTCAATATCAGGCGGCAATGCTCCATATGGGGTGCTGTGGTCCAGTGGATCACGTCTAGCACCGACCGGAGCGGAGCGTAGACCTCGAACCCATGACTCCTCGATTAAAAGTCGAGTGCTCTCCCATCTGAGCTAATGGAGCATAAAAAATAGGCTTCGCCTATTCAACTCCCCTGCCCCTCAATCTTGAGGGGT